>NZ_JAEEGC010000107.1 GCF_019207025.1 Clostridium thailandense
AATTTTGCGTCGTATTATTTTTATTTTGCGACAGCCCCCAGTTTTTAATATTATCAGCTTATTTCAATATAATTATCAATTACAAAACAGAAATTGTCAAATTATATTAATCTACAGAATGAGGATTTGTAGTATTATAGAATAAAGTACATATAATTTAAGTATAGACAGGCTTTAGAAAATTAGAGAGAATAAAAGAGAGTTTGTCCAAAAGGAGATTTTATCAAGAAAAATGGTATTTAATATTATATTTTAGCATTTAATTAAACTTTATTTAATTTATATTATACTGTATTATTAGAGTATAATATAAATTAAATAAAGTTTAATTAAACAAGATTCTAGTTTATAAATGCTATTGTTTTAAAGGGGGATTAATGTGATGGGTACTGTTTTTTGGTGGCTAATAATCGGCTCAATAGCACTGCTCATAGATATTATTACTAGTGCTTTTCTATTTGTGTGGATTACAATCGGAGCTATTGCAGCAATTGTAGCAAAAATACTAGGATGTTCTTTACTAACTCAGTCTATTATTTTTATAGCAGTAAGTTCTATATTAATGCTAGTAGGATATCCTATTGTAAAAAGAACTATAAAAAGCTCTGTAGAACCAACGCCGACAAGAGAGCAGACATATTTGGGAAAGGAAATAATAATTGATGAGGATATAGTTAGCACTGGATCTATAAAAATAGATGGTGTATACTGGATTGCTCAAAACGAAGGTGGAATGGTAAAAAAAGGTGACAAGGCAAAGGTTATAGGTATTGATGGCAATAAAATAATTATAAAAAAGATTTAGGGGGATGAAAAATGTTTGGAAAAATTCTATTTTTAATCATTTTAGCTTTCATAATTGTTACAATTATATCAGCTATTAAAATTGTCAATACTGGATATGTGTATGTGCTTGAAAGATTTGGTCAGTTTCACAGGATACTAGAACCAGGATGGCATTTAACAATTCCATTCGCAGATTATGTTAGACAGAAGGTTTCAACAAAGCAACAGATACTTGATATAGATCCTCAAAGTGTTATTACCAAGGACAATGTAAAAATATCTATAGACAATGTTATATTTTATAGAGTAATGGGGCCAAAGGATGCGATATATAACATAGAAAATTATAAGGCAGGTATAGTTTATTCTACGATAACTAATATGAGGAATATAGTAGGAAATATGACTTTAGATGAAGTGTTATCAGGGAGAGATAAAATAAACTCTGAACTTTTAAGAGTTGTTGATGATATTACAGATGCCTATGGAATAAAAATTTTATCCGTTGAAATTAAGAATATAATTCCACCAGGAGAAATCCAACAAGCAATGGAAAAGCAAATGAGAGCTGAGCGAGACAAAAGAGCTGTAATTTTAGAAGCTGAAGGTGCTAGACAAAGTGCTATAGAAAGAGCAGAAGGTGAAAAACAATCAAAGATATTACAGGCAGAAGCAGAAAAACAAGCAAATATTAGACGTGCTGAAGGATTAAAAGAATCTCAATTACTTGAAGCAGAAGGTAAAGCAAAGGCTATTGAGGCAGTTGCAGAAGCACAGGCAAAAGCTATAGAGATGGTTAACAAATCCATAATAGAATCAGGTACTAATGAAACGGTAATTGCTCTTAAACAAGTAGAGGCTCTTCAGGAAATGGCCAAAAACCCTGCTAACAAGCTTATACTTCCGAACGAAACTTTATCTTCACTTGGAAATATTGCAGCTGTGGCAGAAATGCTTAAAGGAACAAAATAGGTATATTCAATTATAGATTATAGGATTGTACGGCCGAAAGCAGGCTTATTCTCCGGGAGATGTTGCCAAGCTTCTGCACTATGAAAACTTTTTATCAAACTAAAGCTTAGTATTTTGAAAGTCTAAGAACTATTGATAAACTCGTACCTCAAACAAATCAATAATCCTAAGACTTTCTAAAATACTTCGCTAAGATTGATTAAAAAGTTTTTATATGTGCTTTCAGCTTTGGCAACATCTCCCTGCGTATAAGTCTGCTTTCTAGTTATATTCCCCATAATAAATAAGCTTAAATAAAATAGATAGGTGTCTTTGTGAATACATAAAGCATTATATCTATTTTTTTATAGTACTGAAATAAGAAAGATAAAAATAATATAACTTAATTTTTTGATAAATGATATATAAATAAAAAACACTATTCAAGGGGATAAAAGGGGGAGGCTTTTAAATGATAATGTTCCCTAATTTGTGGCAAATAAAAACAGAAAAAAATAAGAAAAAAAGTAATAAAATGCAAGTATATAACGATAAAAACAGAAGAAATTTAAAGAAAAATGAAGTAAATAAAATATAATAAAGCATAACTTTATATAAAGGTAAATTTTGATTAAAAATGTGCTAAAAAAGGTTGATTTTATAAATAAAATATTTATAATAGTTTATATAGTTTATATTAAGCAATAAAGTTTCTGTGGTGTAAAATTAGAAGGAGATGGTTGGATAATGCAAAAAAACAACCCGAGTGTTGCGTATTTCAGCATGGAGTTTGGGCTGAATTCAGATTTCAAAATTTATGCTGGAGGTTTGGGGATACTAGCAGGTGATTTTTTAAAAGCAGCAAAAGATAACAATCTTCCTGTTATTGGAGTAGGTATCAAGTGGAAACAAGGATATGTTGAGCAGCACATAGATAGTAAGCAAAGGATAGTGGATTCTTTTTATAATAACGAATATGACTTTTTGAAGGATACTGGTGTTAAAGTTAATATAAAAATAAGAGATAGAGATGTTATTTGTAAGGTTTGGAAAGTAGATTGTTTTGATAACTCTGACTTATATTTATTAGATACTGATTTGCCTGAAAATGCTGATAGATGGATTACTGGACAGTTATATGGATGGTTTGAAGAGGAAAGAATAGCCCAGGAAATGATTCTGGGAATTGGAGGAGTTAGAGCACTTAGAGCTCTTAATAAAAATATTGATATATATCATTTCAACGAAGGGCATGCAGTATTTGCTGGTTTTGAACTCATAAGAGAAAAAAAAGAAAGAGGATATAACCCTTATGATGCATGGAATGAATCGAGAAAGCAAATCGTATTTACCACTCACACGCCAGTTTTTGAAGGTAATGAGTTTCATGGGTTAAATGTTTTAGAATATATGGGAGCATTTAACAATCTAGATAGGTATCTAGTCAGAGAAATAGGAGGAGAGCCTTTTAATATGACGGCAGCAGGTCTTAAGTTGTCTAGGAAATCTAATGCAGTTTCATCCATGCATGGTAGAATTGCTAATGATATGTGGAAGTTTGTTGATAGAAGAAGTGAGATAATAAGTATAACTAATGGAGTACACATTCCTACGTGGGGAGATGATGAATTAATCGGTGAATATAGAAATGATAAGGAAATATGGAGCTATCACATGAATAATAAGATAAAGCTCATAAATTCAATTCGTTTAGATACGGGAGTTAAGCTCAATAAAGATAAGCTGCTGATGGGATTTGCGAGGAGAGCTGCCCCATATAAAAGAGCGGATTTAGTTTTCACTTATGAGAATAGAATAGAGCCATTCTTAGAAAGTGGAGATGTACAAATAGTAATTTCTACTAAAGCACACCCTCTTGATTTTGATGGGAAGGAAATAATAAAGCATATTTTAAGTATGCAAAATAAATATCCTCAGTCAGTTGTATTTTTAGAGAATTATAATATGAGAAAAGCTATGCTCCTTACAAGAGGGGTAGATGTATGGCTAAATAATCCGAGAGTAACTAAAGAAGCTTGTGGAACATCAGGTATGAAAGCTGCTATTAATGGCGTACTAAATTTAAGCACTTTAGATGGATGGTGGCCTGAAGCTTGTTGGGATGAAGTCACTGGCTGGCAAATTGGTGGAGGATTTGTATCTGAAAATAAAGATATACAAGATAAGCATGATGCAGACAGCTTATACGAAGTACTCATAAATAAAGTAATAAATACGTATTACAATGACCCCGAAAAGTGGAGAGAGATGATGAGTGCAAGTATAAGGGGAATACTTGACAGGTTTTCAGCAGATAGAATGATAAAAGAATATTATGAAAAACTATATAAATAGATATAATTATTAGAAAATAAGGTGTTGTAGATTAAATTATAAATTTACAGTGCCATAATAAAATAGAATACATTTGTAGGTAAGATAAGGGGGAATTGGTAAATGAAAATTTTAATGATTTCATGGGAATATCCACCCAAAAATGTAGGGGGATTATCGAATCATGTTTTTTATTTGTCTCATGCTTTAAGTAAAAAGGGACATGAAGTTCATGTTATAACTTGTGAAGTAGGTACAGCTCCTTCTAATGAAAATAATGATGAAGTTTTTGTACACAGAGTTAAACCATATAATATTGAAACTGATGATTTTATAAAGTGGGTTATGCAACTTAATTTTGCAATAGCAGAGGAGGCAACAAGAATTATTACGGACTATGGAAAATTTGACTTAATACATGCTCATGACTGGCTCTCGGCTTTTAGTGCCAAGCTGCTAAAATGGTCCTTTAAGATTCCTATGGTGGCAACAATTCATGCTACAGAGTATGGAAGAAATAGTGGAATAAAAACCGAAATGCAGAGATATATATCATCTGCAGAATGGTTTTTAACATATGAGTCGTGGAAAGTTGTTGCTTGCAGTAATTATATGAAACAGCAAGTAACCGATATTCTTTCGGCGCCTTGGGACAAGGTGTGGGTTATACCTAATGGAGTTAACCCAGAAAAATTTAACTTTGAATTTGATTGGTTGAATTTTAGAAGAAACTATGCTAGAGATGACGAGAAAATAGTATTTTATGTTGGAAGACATGTATTCGAGAAAGGAATACACATACTGGTAGAAGCTACACAGGGAATAATTGAGAGATATGACAATACGAAGATTATTATAGCAGGTACGGGTCCAATGACAGAAGAACTAAAAAGCAGAGTAAGACAGATGGGGATAGAAGCTAAAGTTAACTTTACTGGTTATATGAGCGATGAAGACAGAGATAAAATGTATAGAATTGCTAATGTTGCTGTATTTCCTTCATTATACGAGCCTTTTGGAATTGTTGCATTAGAGGCTATGGCAGCAGGATGCCCAATAGTAGTTTCTGATACAGGTGGACTTGGAGAGATAGTTAATCATAGGGTGAATGGATTGAAAGCAATAAGTGGATGCGTTGAAAGTCTTATAGACAATATTAGTGAACTTCTGCGCGATCAAAATTTAGCATATTTCTTAAAAAAGAAAGCTTTAGAATCAGTACAGGATAAATATACCTGGGATAAGGTTTCTGATCTTACCACAAGAATGTATGAGATGGTTCAAGATGAAGCAAAGGGTACTGAATGGGAAACTAAAATATCAAATGAAGAAAAAAAAGGGGTTAAGGATAAGTTTGACAATATAACTTCAAAGACTATAGAAACTCTAGATACTGTATCAGAAATAAAAAATAGAATTACTGGCAAAGCAAAAGAAAAGGTAAATAATCTTTCAGATAATATGTCAGATATGAAAGGGAAAATAACTGACAGGACTAAAGAGATAACCGATAATGCGATAGAAGTTAAGGGGATAATAACCAATAAAACTAGAGAGGCAGTAGTCAATATTAAAGAGGGTATATCAGAAGTAAAAGAAAAGATAAATAGAGATAATAAAAAACTTGAAATCACTAAAAATGAATTAGGGAAAAAAGGGGAAACAAATAGAAATATATAAATTTCAAATGAGGGGATGAGAGTTTATGAAAGCTATAATTATGGCGGGTGGGGAAGGAACAAGGTTAAGGCCCTTGACATGCAATATACCTAAGCCTATGATGCCAATAATGGATAAACCAGTTATGGAGTACACAGTAGACCTTCTAAAGAAAAATGGAATAACTGATATAGGAGTTACGCTTCAATATTTACCAGATGAAATTATAAATTACTTTGGTGATGGTAGAGAATTTGGGGTTAATATAAGGTATTTTATAGAAAAGAATCCACTAGGTACTGCAGGCAGCGTAAAAAATGCAGAAGGATTTCTAAATGATAGTTTTATTGTTATAAGTGGTGATGCTTTAACCGACATTGATTTATCTAAAGCTATAGCATACCATAAAAAGAAAGGTTCCATTTCAACATTAGTATTAAAAGAGGTTCCTGTACCATTAGAATTTGGGGTAGTTGTAACTGACAACGATGGTAAAGTTACAGGGTTCTTAGAGAAGCCAAGTTGGAGCGAAGTTTTCAGCGATAAAGTAAATACAGGAATTTATATACTTGAACCTGAAATATTTTCATATTATAAGGAAAATCAAAAATTTGATTTTAGTAACGATTTATTTCCTATATTGTTAAGTGAAAAAAGACCTATGTATGGCTACGTAGCTGAAGGATATTGGTGTGATATAGGAAATATAGAACAATTTATTAGATGTCATTTTGATATATTAAAAGGTCTGGTAGATGTTGCTATCAAAGGCGAAAAATATAGAGATGGCATATGGATCGGAGAAAACTGCGAAATTAGCAAAGAGGCTAAACTATCAACCCCTGTGTATATAGGAAGTGGGACGAAAATTTATGACAAAGCTGAAATTGGACCATACAGCATATTGGGTAAGAACAACATAATTTCTAATTGTGCTACTATAAAAAGGAGTGTTATATTTGATAATTGCTATATAGGAGACAATACGGAAGTTAGAGGTGCAGTCTTGTGTAAAAAGGTGAAGCTTGAATCAAAGGTTTCTGTATTTGAAGAGGCAGCAATTGGAGATGATACGCTTATAAGAGAAAGAGCTATTGTAAAGCCAGGAATCAAAATATGGCCAAATAAAATTATTGATTCAAGTACTATAGTAAAATCTAATATAATATGGAGAGGAAAATTTAGTAGATCCTTATTTGGTAGGCAGGGTATAAGTGGAGAAGTAAATGTTGATATAAATCCGGAGTTTGTATCAAAACTTGGCTCAGCTTATGGATCACTTTTAAAATCAGATTCAAAAGTTGCAATTTCATGTTCAGATAGCGGAGCAGCGCAAATGTTTAAATACTCATTAGCAACTGGTCTTCTTTCTATAGGAATTGGAGTTTTAGATTTAGGAAGGATTCCAAGAGCATTAGCAAGACAGTCAACTTTATTTTTTGGGGTACATGGAAGTATTCATGTTTCAGTGAATGATGATACACAAAAGGTGAGTATTGTATTTATGGATAGTAATGGTCTAGATATAGATAAAGGGTTAGAAAGGAAAATTGAGAACAGCTTTATAAGAGAAGATTTTAGAAGAGTTAAAATTGATTCTTTTAAAAAGATAGATCATATGCGTGATGGTTTGGAATATTATGTGAGGCAAGTTGTAAATCAACTTGGTGTTCGAAATATAAGAAGTCAAAAGTATAAAGTTGTGTTAAGTATAAGAAATCCTATGATTTTAAATATAGTTGAGACTATATTCGGAGAACTTAAAATTGGCGTTAAAATCTATGGTGAGTTCAATGATGTGATTGGGTTAAGAAAAGAAGTCATTGAAAATAATGCTAATTTAGGAATAAAAATTGATGATGAGTGTGAAGAATCTATAATTATAGATGAAAAAGGTGACATAATAAGGGATGATTTATATGACGCACTAAATGCTCTTATAATGCTAAAGACAACTAATATTAGAACATTAGTTGTTCCAGTAACGGCATCTTCAACTATGGAACAAATAGCAGAAATGTGTGGCTGTAAGTTTATAAGAACTAAAACATCACAAAGATCTATTCTTGATGCATATTTAAAGAATGAAAAAGTATTAAGTCGAAGGGAAATGGTTAATTCCTACCTAATGACTATTGATGCTATAAGTGTATGCATGTTAACCATTAACCTTATGGCAGCAAGCAATTTACCGCTTTCAAGGATACTTGCTCAAATACCTAAATATTATATAGCAAAAAAGGAAGTAAAATGTCCGTGGAATATGAAGGGAAAAGTAATGAGAAATCTAATTGAGGAAAATGACTCGAATTCTGTAGATTTGATTGAGGGAGTAAAGTTGAATTTTGATGATGGATGGGTATTAGTATTGCCAGATGCGGAAGAGCCTTTATGTAGATTATATGCAGAGTCTAGAGATTCAATTGAGTTGGATAAACTTACAAATGAACTTCTTAAGAGAATTGAGACGATAACATTAGAAGAGTAAATTAAGAGGTTGTCGCACTATAGACACCCACGGCCGACATTTAACTTATTCTCCGGGAGATATTGACATTCTTTCGGCACCATAAATACTTTTGACAAGTCTAAAGCCCATATTTTTGAAAAAGCTAAGACTTGTAGCAAAAGTATTTAAATGTGTCTTCCAGAATGTAAATATATCCCTGAGTATAAGTTAAGTGTCTGGTGTGGTTATCTA
>NZ_JAEEGC010000108.1 GCF_019207025.1 Clostridium thailandense
AAAGGGGACTGTTGCAATATAGACATCCACGGCCGACACTTAACTTATGCGACCGGATATATTTACATTCTTCCAACACGATAAATACTTTTGACAAGTCTAAAGCCCATATTTTTAAGTAAGTTTAGTGAGGTCGGCTTAGCTTGATTATTTTACGGAGAAAGAAAACTGTAATTAAACTACCGAAGATAATAGTTCCAGCATGTGATTTTTTAATTGGGCTAGATGCCAAATATCCAACATTACCTTGCCATGAAGATGAATTTTCAGATGGAGATGCTGTATAGTAATTACAAACATAATTTCCATCATCAGTGCAGTCAACGTAGATGTCATTGCCATCCATAGATATAATTACAGGCATACCCTTTGTAGGGATAGAATTACTGCTTTTAAGAATTCCGCCTTTAAACATTCCGCTTGTAATTAAAGAATCTTTTCTTGCTGTACTTTCTATACTAGGTGTAGATGTAATCTTTACAGTTTTAATAGGTGTGCCTTTTATGTTAGAGCTATTTGAAGTCGTATTATTTGATTTTGAATTGCTAAAACTTCCGCTTTTATAACTATTAGTGGAAGTTGAGGCATTTTTCATTGATGATGAATTAGCGTTACTAAAATTTCCACTCTTAATATTGTTTCCAGCAGCTTTAGAGGATGTTGTTGGTGAGATATTTGAAGATTTAGTTGTAGAATTGGAAGTACTTGAGGAAGCTGGAGTATTTGAAGGTTTAGCAGCAGGACTAAAACTACCAGAAGAAATTGAAGTACTCGAAGCTTTAGACGAAGAGGTAGAAGCACTTGAAGGTTTAGTTGAAGAATTGGAAGCACTTGAAGCTTTAGATGAAGAGGAGGAAGTACTCGAAGCTTTAGATGAACCTCCTTTTGGATAGACTGTAAAGTTAATATTAAATAGGAAAAAAAGAATTATAGAAAAACATAATAAATACTTTTTCATGTTAAACTCCCCCTTAAGCTAAATTATAAAAATTTTATATTGTTATTCAAGAAATTTATAATGATGTTTTGAAGATTGATTACTTTACTGAAGCTTTCATTGATAAAAATATTAAATAAGCTTTCTTAATTAAAAATACTATTATAGTAGCAACTGCGGCAAGCCATATAAAGTTATATGGGTCGAAAGGTGAAATTTTATTAGTATTTGAATTTATAGTAGAAGAAATATTATTTGCTACATATAGCATTCCATCCTCATATTTATTAGTATTAAAATATGAGGATAAGTCTTTTATTGTATTATTGGTTATGTAAGGTTTCAGGTCATTACTAGTTACGAGTCTGTATTGTTTTTCTTTAAGAGATGTTAAGAGTATTACATAGTTTCCTTTAATATCCCAGCTAGATACCAATTCTTGACAATATTTATCTATATCTGTTCCATATAATTCGTTTATTGTTATTATGTATACTGGTACATCTGTCTTAACTTTAAGGCTTTTCAAATTAGAGTTTAATTTTTCTAAAATGTCCTTAGAGAGTATATTAGCATTATCAACTACATAAGTATCAAGTTTTGGACTACTTATGGTTGCTTTTGAATAAACTGAAACTTTAAAAAATACAATAACAAACATAAAGAAAAAAAATATGAGTATACTTTTTTTTAGCATGAAGAAATCCCCCTTATTATATTTATTATACCATAAATCACAATATGTGGAATATACTAGTTAAACTGAAAACATATCATGAATATTAGTGAGGTTTGACTTAAATTCGACAATCTTGTACTATATTGATAAGTATTCAATAAAATAGCATCGATATATCAAATTTATAATATAAAATATATATTTTGATATGATTAGAAAGGTGGTAAAGTATGGGATTTGTAGAAAAAATACTGCTTGACAAAGGAATTAGCAAAGTAATTGCTGGATATTTATCTTTTAGTATTGAATTAGTTTTATTAATTATAATATGTCTATTAGCAAACTTTATTACAAAAAGAGTTGTTTTAAATATTATATCCAAGACAGTATATAAAAACAATATTAAGTGGGATGATTTCTTAGTTGAACGAAAGGTATTTCACAGAATTTCTAATATTGTGCCTTTTGCAATAATTTATATGTCGGCACCTATATTCGGATCCTTTAAAGAAGCGATTCAAAGAATTGTTCAAGCTATCATATTAGTAATTTCTATTTTGGTAGTTAGTGCAATATTAAATGCTATTGATGATGTTTATAAAACCTATCCTATTTCAAAAATTCGGCCTATTACAGGAACACTGCAAATAGTAAAGATTTTATCATGGATTTTAATAGGAATTGCTTTAGCAGCAACTTTATCTGGCACCAATCCAATAGCTATATTAAGCGGAATTGGAGTTTTATCTGCTTTGATTACTATTATGTTCAAAGATCCTATTTTAGGTTTTGTTGCTGGAATACAATTGACTACTAATAATATGATTCAAATAGGAGATTGGGTTGAGATGACAAAATATGGAGCTAATGGTCATGTTGTTGAAATACACTTAAGTACTATAAAAATTCGAAATTTTGATCAAACTATTATATCAGTTCCAGCTTATGCCTTTTTGTCCGATTCCTTTAAAAACTGGAGAGGAATATCAGAAGCAGGTGGACGCAGAATCATGCGTTCCATTCTAATTGATATCAGCAGTATAAGATTTTGTTCGGAAGAAATGATAGAAAACTTTAAAAAGATTAATTATTTAAAAGATTATATTATCGCCAAAGAGGAAGAGTTTAAGAAATATAACAATAAGGACAAGCATAATATGAATTCTTTAATGAACGGAAAGCATCTTACTAATATTGCTTGTTTTCGGGCTTACATAGAAGAGTATTTAAAAAGTGACCCTAGAATTAGTAAAGAACATACAATTATGGCAAGGCAATTAGCTCCAAATGAAAATGGATTGCCTATAGAGATTTATGCTTTTGCAACTGATATAGATTTAAAAAAATACGAAGAGATTCAATTTGATATTTTTGATCACTTATTTGCAGTGGTAAATGAGTTCCAATTGAGGATATTTCAAAATCCATCGGGATATGATATTAAGCAAATCGGTAAAATTCTTTAGTTATACATTATTTGATGTATTTTATAAATAGTATATAATTGAAAAGGGAAATAAGGAGATTTAGAAGGAGTAAATTAGATGCTGATTAAAGTTACAAATGGATGTGTTGCGTTTGGCGCAAATATAATATTATCTAACATTGATTTTCAAATAAATGAAGGGGAAAAAATTGCTTTAGTGGGACGAAACGGATGCGGAAAGACAACTCTTCTTAAGTTGATTTCTGGTGAATACGAGCTTTCAAAGCTTGATAACGGTGAAACATCTTCTATTATTACAGCAAGAAATATAACCATCGGTTATCTTAGGCAGATTACCTTTGAGGATGAAACTATTACTCTTGAAGATGAGGTAAAAAAAGCCTACAAGGAAATATTTGATATAGAGATCAGAATGGAAAAGCTTCTTAGTGAGATGGAGAGTGGGTCAAATAATTCTGCAGTCAAGAAATATTCAGAATTACAGGAAAGATATAATCTGCTTGGGGGATACACTTATAAGAAGGAATATGAGGTCGCTATCAAGCAGTTTGGATTTGTTGATGAAGATAAGGTAAAGGCTCTTTCAGAGTTTTCTGGAGGACAGCGCACTAAAATCGCTTTTATAAAGCTTTTGCTCAGCAAGCCGGATTTATTGGTATTAGATGAACCTACTAACCATCTTGATATTAATGCTATTGAATGGCTTGAAGAATATTTAAAGGAATATAAAAAAACTGTTCTTATAGTTGCCCATGACAGGGAATTTTTAGATAAAATTGTGAGTTCAGTTTATGAGATTGAACGAGGAAAAATTACGAAGTATACTGGAAATTACTCTGTATTTGCTGAAAAAAAGCGTCTTGAATGGGAAATACAGCAAAAGAAACATATTGAACAGCAAAAGGAAATTGCTCATTTAAGCGGACTTGTTGAACGCTTTCGTTATAAAGCTACAAAAGCGGCTATGGCGCAATCTAAGATAAAGCAGCTTGATCGTATGGATATTGTGGAAGCTCCTGATGCAGCAGATACAAAGAGCTTTTATGCAGATTTTGAACCTGAATATCAAAGTGTTCAATTGGTATTGAGAGCAAAGGATTTAAAAATAGGCTATAGTAAGACACTTTCAACAGTGTCGCTTGATATAATGCGTGGTGAAAAAATTGGTATTATTGGTGGCAACGGATTAGGTAAATCTACATTTTTAAAAACTGTTGTTGGTGCTATTCCCCAACTTGGTGGTACACATTTGCTTGGGGATAAGGTTAAAATCGGATATTTTGATCAGCATATGGCACAATATAAAAGTGACAAAACTGTACTGGAGGAATATTGGGACGAGTTTCCTGATCTAACACAAACTGAAGTTCGCAGCGCTCTTGGAGCCTTTCTTTTTACACAGGAGGATGCATTTAAACCAGTTGATGCTCTTTCTGGTGGAGAAAAGGTACGTTTAGAATTGTGCAAAATATTAAAGCGCAGACCAAACTTTCTGATTCTTGATGAACCTACAAATCATATGGATATAATAAGCAAGGAAACATTAGAGAAAATGCTTAAGGATTATACCGGTACGCTGCTTTTCGTTTCACATGACAGATATTTTATAAAACAGATTGCTTCATCAGTCTTGGTATTTGATAATGGTAATGTCAGCTATTATCCTTTTGGATATGAGCATTATTTGGAACAGATAGCAAAGAAAGCTGATGTTGAAGAAATAGTTGTAGTTAAGGAGAAGAGTCAAAAGAAAAAATTTACAACACCAGGTAAGGAAAAAGCTAAAATAGAGGCACGGATAAAAAAACTGGAAGTATTACTTGAGGAATGTGATGAAAAAATTGCAAAACTTCAAAAAGAACTTCAATCAGAAGCGGTTATGTCTGATTATGTAAAGCTAACTGAACTTCAAGAGCAACTTGTAGCACAGGAAGAAATCAACATGAGCTATTTAGAAGAATGGGGCGAATTGCAGGATAGATTATCTTAGCAAAAGAAGTGTAAAGTTTAATAAAAGTCAAAGGAATGATACTATGAATTATATATTAAGCACTAGTCTAATAACATTGATAAATACTGTAGATTTTCATTTGCTGCTTACTAGAAAAAGGAGTATTAAATACTGTACAATTATATTTGTAATTAATTACTTTATTGTATTATTCGGAACTTATCTTTGTGATATTTTTTTAAAAGGAACAATCTTTTATAAATATATAGTATTTATTTTAGTATGCACTACTTTCATTATTTACGTTCTTTTGATTTTTGAAGAATCCATTTCAAAAAAAATATTTACTATGTTCACTGTATGGCTTTTTTCTATTATTATATTACTTATAAGTAGTTACATAATAGGTTTGTTTTCTATTAAAGACCTTAGTATGTATAAATACTTAGCAACGTTATTAAGAACCTTTATTGAATTTCTTGTAATTCCTATAGTATATTTACAAATTAGAAGCAACTATAAAAAATTGCTAAAACTTGTAACTAATAAAGTGATTAATATAATATCTTTTTACAGTATTATGATATTTTTATTTTTAGTTAATTATTATGACTTTAATGCTAATAAGCCTATTAATGCTTATGGACTTTTTAATAGTTTGATGTTTATAATTATAATTACTTTATCATATATAATAATTTTTACTGCTATTTGGTCTGTAAATAGAAATGTAGAATTAGAATATAAATTAAAAATTATAGACACTCAAATAGAATTACAGAAACAAAATTACAAAACCTTAAATAAGTCCATTGAGAATTATTATGCTTTTAAACATGACATACGACATCATCTTTTGGCTATAAAGTCAATGATGGATGCTAAAAATTACATGGCAGCCTCAGAATATTTTGAAAAGTTTAGTGAAAGAGAGATATGTGAAAATACAGATATGCTATGCAGAAATTTTACTGTAGATTCAATATTAAAATATTACATGAGTATTGCTAAAAATAGTAATATTGAATTTAAGGTGAATCTAAATATACCAGAGAATATCAATATAGATATTCTTGACTTATCAATTGTTATAGGTAATTGTATTGAAAATGCTATTGAAGCATGCAATAAAGATATTAATAAAAGTGAGAAATATATTAATATAAAAGCTGGAATTAAGGGCTTTAACCTATTACTTAAAATTGACAATAGTTTTAATGGACAAGTTGTAGAAGAAGACAAAATGATCAAAACAAGTAAAAAATCACAAGAACATGGCATAGGATTATGTAATGTGAGAAAAATAGCGGAAAAGTATAATGGCTTTTTTGATGTGAAATATACTTCTAGTGAATTTCAAGTAAGTATTATTATGAACTTTAGCTAGATTATAGATAACCACGACCGATACTTAACTTATGCTCCGGGATATATTGGCATTCTTCCGATACAATAAATACTTTTGATAAGTCTAAAGCCCAGTATTTTGAAAGTTTAAGAACCATTGATAAACTCGTACCTCAAACATATCAACAGTTCTAAGATTTTCTAAAATACTGAACTAAGACTTATAACAAAAGTATTTATAGTGCTGAAGCTTGGTAACATCTACCGGAGCATAAGTTTACTTTCGGCCGTGGATATCTATAAAAGGAGTGGTGATAAATATGATAAATATTGCAATTTGTGATGATGATATAGACGAAGTTAAAGCCATATTTTCTTTTGTATTAAAAAATATGGAAGAGTTAAATACAGCTTTTAAAATAAAAACTTTTAATGAAGGACAAGATCTGATTGATCATATGAATTTTGATAAGGAGAACTTTGATATAGTATTTTTAGATATTTATATGAAAGCTTCACAGGGGATAGACATTGCAAGGAAAATTAGAGAGTTTGATAAACAATGTAAAATTATATTTATAACTGTTTCACATGAACATGCAATAGATAGCTATGAAGTCAGAGCTCTTTATTATATTTTGAAACCTATAGATGAAGAAAAGCTTAGTGCTGCTATTAAGATAGCTATAGAGGAATTAGATAAAGAAAATAAAAATATTGTTATTATAAACAAAAAAGGAAGCTATAAAATTTTTTATAAAGATATATTATATGCAGAAAGCAAAGCTAGGATTGTAAATATATATCTAAAATCTCAGGAGGTCATTACTTTTTATTCAAAGCTTGAGGATTTCTTTTATAAACTTCAAGATGAAAGATTTCTTAAATCTCATAAGAGCTTTATTGTAAATATGGATTATATTTTGAAGATAGAAGATAAAAGCATTTTTATAGATGACTATACAAAAATACCTATAAGTAGTGCTAATTTGGTAAAAATAAAGGAAATATACTTTAAATACCTATTAAAATATACATAAAGACATAAAACATACGTGAACAAGATTGTCATGTGTGTTTTTTTATGAATTTTTACATTTTAAGCTTTGTTTTTTACATTAACAACATATATACTGGGATTTATGGTATTTTTATATATAATAATAAATATTATTGATATAGAGAGAACAAAAGATGACTGAATAAGAGAGAATTTTTTATAAAATTAATTTAGTATGTATGAGAGAAGGAGTGAAGTTTTATGATTAACAAAATTATTAGTAGTTTGTCTGTCGAAAAAGTGGTTTTGATTTACAAATTTTTTAAAGTGGGTTTTAAATTTCATAATGGACAAGGAACTCCATTTATAGAAATTTAATATAAGGTTATTCTTATTTTTTCAATAGATAAAATCCCTACAGAATTAGTATGTTCAAGATCAAAAATGAAGAGATTGATATTGTTGTAGTGGCTGCAGACAATCCTAGTAAAAAGATTCAGAACAAGAGCATAAGTTATTAATCTTAATATGTATAGACTAGTACTTTTAGCATATATAAGCTTTAAAGTATTGGCCTTTATATTTATAAATTAATCAGCATCGTCTAGTGCCTTTAGCATATATAAGCTGAAGGCACTTTTATTGTATATTTAAACATGAAAGCATTTTTTAATAAAAATCTGAAATCTATCTTTTGAAGCAGAAAAAATTAAAAAAAATCAATTATTAAGTAAAATTTCACATAAAAATGTAAATATAAAATATTTTTAGTCGATAATTTAAATAGAATAGTAATATTTTGCTATTTAAATAAATAGTTAAGGAGACAATGAAGAATTTCTTGAATTTGGGCACTTTAGAAATTTGGAGTCAGTAGTGCAACCGGCCAATTATTATTAATAGATTTAAAAAAATCTTAAATAATAATTGGCTTTTAATCTATACAAAGAAAAATATTTTAAACATGGAGGATTGTGTATGGAATGGATAAATAATCTAAAGGTTGGTAAAAAACTTACATTACTTATATCTTGTTCTTTAATATCTTTAATTACAATAGGAATAATTGGTTATATATTTTTATCATTATCTAATAATGCAATAAATACAATGTACAATGAAAGATTAGTGTCAAGTGAATATATAAATGAAGCTCGGATAGAAGCTCGCGCAATATCGGCTGATATTTTTAGGCTTATGGTAACAGAGGATGAAAATGAAAATGAAATGTTACTTAAAGATATAGACTCTCGCGTTTTAGAATTTAATAATGATATTACTTCATATAAAAAAATGAAACTAGATACATTTGAAAATGATAAGCTTAATGAGATGGAAGAAAACTTAAATAAATATAGAGATGGAAGAAAAAAAGTTCTAGATTTAGCTAATCAAAATAAAAATACTGAGGCATATGAATTGTACAAAACTGAGGTTGACCCATCTGGCGAAGCTTTTATGAAAAATATGATTGACCTAGGTGATCATAATAAAAAAGTTGCAGAGGAACTAAGTAAGAAGAATCAATCAAATTTTACATTTGCTTTAAGAATATTTATTAGTATTGTGGGAGTAGCAGCTGTTGTAATAATTTTACTTGGATTAATAATTACTAAACATATTACTAAACGCTTAAATAACTTTGTTGCTTTTATAGATGAGCTATCAAAAGGAAATTTTTCTAACAAAATACCGGAAGTAAATCTTCAAGATAAAAGTGAATTTGGTTTAGTATCTAATGCATTAGATTTAATGACTAAAAACATTGTGGCTTTAATAAAGCAACTTACCCATACATCAGAGCAATTATTATTATCTTCAGAAGAATTAACTGCCAGTACAGAACAATCAGCCGATGCATCAAATCTTGTTGCTGATTCTGTGACTGATGTAGCACAAGGCGCTGATAAGCAAAGTTTATTATCTAATACTACTGCTGAATCAGTAAAAAAGATGTCTGATGAAATATATAATGTTTCTCAAAATACAAATTTAGTTTCAGAGTTAACCGATAAGGCTACTGCTTCGGTTAATGAAGGAGAGAAAGCTATAGATAGATCAATTGAGCAAATGAGAATAATAGAACAGAAAACTGATAACACTTCAAGTATTATTTGTGATCTTGAAGATAAATCAAAAAAGATAGGACAAATTATTGAAGTTATTGAAAGTATATCTTCACAGACCAATCTTCTTGCCTTGAATGCAGCAATAGAAGCTTCTCGAGCTGGTGAAGCTGGAAGAGGTTTTAGTGTAGTGGCAGATGAAATCAGAAAGCTAGCAGAGCAATCTCAAGGCGCTACGGAAGAAATTACAACGATAATAAATGACGTGCAATCTAAAACTAAAAGTGCGGTTATGTTTATGGATGAAAGTAAAAAAGAAGTTGATACAGGAACAGATGTTGTAAATATAGCAGGTCAAAGTTTCTCAGAAATTTTAAAAATGGTAAGCGAGATATCAAATCAAGTATATAATGTTTCAAATTCTATTAATGCGATTACAAATGAGGCTAAGGCAGCAGTTATTTCAATAAATGATATTAGAAATATAAGTACTGAGGCAGCAGAGGAAACTCAGACTATATCAGCAGCAGCTGAGCAGCAGTCTGCATCTATTCATGAAATTGCAGAGTCGAGTAAGCTTTTAGCAAAAATGTCAGAAGACTTAAGTAGTGTTATTAGAAAATTTCGAATTTAAAAATAAATGGTGATTTTCAACCTAGGTTAACGCCTAGGTCTTTTAATTTTAGGCAATAAAAAAGAGCTAGTAGTATACTATCAGTTTTATAGTTAAAGAAACAAAATGTGCATAAATAATAAAATAATAATTTTACACTTGATATTTTAGTAAATTAATAATATAATATAATAGATATAAAATATTCTATTAGGAGGAGTGAATTTATGAGAAGACGAATAACAATAATAATGCAAGTTTTAGTTCTTATTGCTATCATAGGCGGTTCGGCATTAGCTTCGTATTTTAATAAATAGTCAAATTAATTTATGACTTAGTGTAGAGAGGAAATTATTAATGTTTTTTTATAAGAGGTGAGCCTATCTATTTGTAAATTTAAATAGATAGGCTTTATTTCATTGCGAAACAATTGTGAACTTTTGTATAATTAGGAATGACAATTTTATAGTTTAAATTCATAGTAAGAAATTAAAAAAATAAACAAAAATTATTGTTTGTAGATAAATAATATTGACAAATAGTAAAATAAGGGGCAATATTAATTATATAATAAAATTATAATTTGTTATGGTAGTTTTTAACCTAAAAAAGGAAAAAAACTAAATATTTCCGTTAAAGGAGTATACTTAGCTTCATGTTAACAACATTTGAGATTTTTTTAATGATTGTTAATTGAGTATACTGCAATTATAATATTATTATGAGTAATAATTAACACAAGTTGTACAAAATAGAACCAATTTATTGCTGATCAATTATTTAAAAGTTTTTAACATTCATCCTGATAGATTGTTGGTGCATATGATGGTTATAAAGTTTCTTCACTTTGAGAGGGAGTGTTAAATTATGAAATTACTGAAGAGAATGAGTGGTAGAACATTTATAATATCAACAATACTCATTATACAGTTTGTATGGTTTATACTTTTCTCAATTAGCCTAACTAGATATTCTGCACTGATAAAAGAGTTCTTTGCAATATTTAGTATTCTAATTGTTCTATATATTATTGGACAGGAGGAGAATTCTTCTTATAAAATTGGATGGATTATTCTTATTGTGGTGTTACCATTGCTCGGCAGCCTTTTATATCTATTTTTTGGAAACAAACGGCCGGCTAAATGGATGGCTATTAGGCTGGATAGGGAACATAAAAAAATAGTTGAATTAATGAAAGGGAATCGAAATATTCTAGATGAAATTGGTGAATTTGATGAGCGTGCCATGGGGACATGCAGATATCTGCAGGAGAGAAGTTCTTATCCAATCTATAAAAATACTGCAACGACATATTATCCTTTAGGGGAGATTATGTATAGGGATATATTGTCTGAATTAAAGAAGGCAAAGCATTTTATTTTTCTTGAGTATTTTATTATTGAAGAAGGAATTATGTGGAATAGTGTTCTTGAAATACTTACCCAAAAAGCATCTGAAGGTGTTGATGTAAGAGTGATATATGACGATGTAGGCTCTCTTTTTCTAATTTCAAAGGATTTTACAAGAAAAATGGAAATGAGAGGAATTAAATGCATGGCTTTTAATAAATTTAGACCAATCCTTACACTAGCCATGAATAATCGAGATCATAGAAAGATTTTAGTTATTGATGGGCATACAGCCTTTAATGGAGGTATTAATATTGCAGATGAATATATAAATGAAAAAGAAAAATATGGGCATTGGAAAGATATAGGTATACGCCTAAAAGGGGAAGCAGTTTGGAGTTTTACACTAATGTTTTTAGAAATGTGGAATGCATTTAAAAAAGATAAGGACATATTAGAAAACTTTGAACCTTATATTCACAATAAATCAGACCTTGATTATAGCGGATACGTTCAGCCTTTTTCAGATTCGCCACTTGATAATGAAGCAGTGGGAGAAAATATTTATATTGAGCTTCTGTCACAGGCAAAACGTTATATTTATATCTTTACGCCATATCTTATTATTGATAATGAGATGAAATCTGCTCTATGTATGGCTGCCAAAAGAGGAGTAGATGTAAGAATTGTTACTCCAGGTATTCCAGATAAAAAAATTGTGTTTAGGCTCACTCGATCTAACTATGCACCGCTTTTAAAGGCTGGAGTCAGAGTATATGAATATACACCTGGTTTTATTCATGCTAAGAGTTATGTTTGTGATGATGAAGTTGCAGTTGTTGGAACTATAAATATGGATTATAGGAGCTTGTATCTCAATTTTGAATGTGGAACCTTGATGTATAAAACTAGCGCTATTATAGAGTTAAAAAAAGATTCACAGGAGACCATATTGAAAAGCAGGGAGATTAGATTGAGTGACTGTCGAAATGGGTTTTTGGGAAGCTTATTTGATGCAGTACTTAGAGTATTTTCCCCACTTTTTTAGTCAATTAGAATTAAAGCATGGCCATCCATTTTATTGGTGGTCATGCTTTAGTTTATCTAAAAAATTATAATTATATATTTTTTCTACCTCCTCTACTTCTAATGGTTTGCTAAAAAGATATCCTTGAATATAGTTACATCTAGCTATTTTTAGACGTTTATATTGAACTAAATCTTCTATACCTTCTGCTACTACTTCTAGATTTAAGCTGTTTGCAAGAGAAACCAAACTGTCCATTACTTTTATATTCTCCAATTCTAAAAATTTATCATTTAAGGACTTATCTAGTTTTATTTTATCCACTGGTAAAAAGGTTAAATAACTAAGAGAGGAATAACCTGTACCAAAATCATCTAGTGCAATTTTTATCCCTAAACACTTTAATTCATTAATAAATGCTATATTCTCTTCCTTTTTTTCTAAAAATATACTTTCGGTTATTTCTATTTCTATATACCTAGCTTCTACACCCGCTTTTTTTAATGTGTTTTTTAGAAATTCAATATAATTAAAGTCATTTAATTGCTTTGCAGAAAAATTAATAGCGATAGGTTTTAGAACTAAGCCTTTCTGTTTCCATATGCTTATTTGACTTATTGCCTCTTTTGTAACCCATCTTCCAATTTCTACGATCAAGCCAGTTTCTTCTGCTACGGGTATAAACTGTGCTGGAGATATAGGGGTATTTTTTAGTCTCAAAAGAGCTTCAAAACCTACAGCTTTTCCCGTAAAAGTACATATTTGCGGCTGATATAATAGTTTAAATTCCTCTTTTTTTATAGCATCTCTTAAAATACTTTCTAATCTGATATTTTCATGTAACTTCTTTGTCATTTTTTCATTGAAAAACATATAGTTGTTTTTTCCTACATTCTTTACTTTGTACATAGCCATATCCGCATTCATAAACAATTGATTAACTTCATTGCTATCAAGAGGATACAGAGTAATTCCCATGCTGCAGTTTAGGTAGTTTTCCTGCCCTTCGATTATTATCTTATTTTTAAATATATTCATTATATGTTTTGCATAATTCTCTATTATAGCAATATCCTTTTCCTCTTGGATTAAAATAAGAAATTCATCTCCGCCCAATCTCCCTATAAACATTTTTTCATCTTTAATATATTCAAGCTCTTCTGCAACCTTTTTTAATATTTTATCTCCATATGGATGACCTAAAGTATCATTAATGCTTTTAAAGTTATCAATATCTAAGAGTATTACTGCACCATATTTGTCTTTGCTTATATCTTCCTCTAGTTTTTTTACAAGTTTTATTCTATTCGGCAGATTTGTTAAAGAATCATGATAAGCAATGTGCCCTAATTCTCCACTTAAACTTTCTAATTTTTCAGTGTAACTTTGTATTTCCTCATATTGAGCTCTTAGCTCTTCTTCTGATGCTGCTAATTGTTGATAGGTTGCTGTTATTTCTTCGTTTGAAGCTTGTAATTCCTCCTGATGTTCTTTTAATAGATGAAAATAGCTAGATGTTTTGTCTAATATATTGTTTATAGAACGAGCCACACCGAAAAAAGTATCACCTTCGGTTAAAGACAGTCTGTATTCTATAGCTTTCTCTATATCAATTTGGTTAATGGATTTATCTAATCTTTTTACAGGCTTAATAATATTTTCATTTTTTACCAATAAAAGCATTAAAATCATCATAATAGCTATAATAGACGATATTATAGAAAGCATATAAATATTATAATAAACTTTTTCTGTGGAAAGACTTATCACAAGGACATTACTAATTTCTCCGTTCGTAACTACAGGAGCATATATTGTCAATGCCTTTATATCTGATTTTTTATAATAAGAATTTCTTGTAGACAGGCTGCCTTTGAGTGCCGCTTGTATTTCAGGCTCTTCATTCTTGTCATATACAGTTCCTAGAGCCTTTATATCTGAATCTGCAATGGTTTTTAAGTTTTTGTCAATAAAAACTACATGAAGAACATTTTCTCCAGGTGTCAATTTCTCAACTAGAGTTTGATAGCTAAATTTTCGTGTGAGACTTTCAACTTTATTTGCACTTATACCTATTTGGATGAAGGTACCGTCTGAGTTCCTTAGGTATCCATATTTTTTATAATTAAAGGACTCTGTATCCATTCTTATTCCTTCCATGTACTCATTTTTTCCACTTATCCTAAAATTTTCTACGGGATGTCCTTTTGAGGTTTTCCACCCTAAATATCGATCAATATTTGAATAAATAATAGTGCCTTCTGGAGAATACCAGTCTATTTCAGTTGTATCAAGATCATTCGCAATTTTTTTCAACAAGTCACTACTTAAATTATTTTGATTCATCATGACAACTTTCCCAACCATTCTGATTTTATCTTCTATCATTCTATTAATCATTTCTAATGAATCAGAATCACCTTCCACTTGTAAAACAGTTTGTTTAGCTAGGATTATTCCATTTTGCTTCATCTGTGCTAATAGCATAATCTTGCTTGTGTAGTAACTAATTGCACTTACTGAAAATATGGCAATTAATCCGATAAGCAGTGGCATATAAATTAATTTGAATTTATTTACTATAGTATTTTTCTTTTGACTTTTTGAATTACCCATAACTTTCTCCTTATTGGATTTACAAAATTGGATATAAATTGGATATAAAGAAGTAGTCGAATTACTCTAAATTATTCGACATAATACTTTAAATCCCTTTAATTTCTAGGAGTTTTCTTAATAAGAAATTAGAAAGTAGGCTTATTTTGGGGAATAGGGTTCTAAATAAGTCTAATTTCTGTTAATAGGAGAAGATCTAGTGATTCTTGAATATGAAAATCAAATACCAACTTTAGAGATTTTTTAATACGACCACATTAACCCTTTTATACTTTGGCCTATAAAATTTATAGAATCAATTCTAAAAGTTATGTTAAAATACTTAGTAGTTATACATTTAATAGAGGAGAGATAAGTTATGAAAAATAAAGATAAGGTATATTATGACAAAGAAGAGTTAGTACGACAGATATTAGAAAAAGATAAGGATCTAAAGGGAAGCAATATTGATGAAGAATTGATGCATGAACTAATTAGTGGAAAAATATCAAAAAATATAAATGAGGCAGATGATGAAAATTCAACCTTTGGACAAAAAATTGCAGATAAAATAGCCACATTTGGGGGTAGTTGGACATTTATAATAAGTTTTGGTGTGGTGCTAGCAGTTTGGATTATAGGAAATGCTGTTATTCTAAGTAACAAAGCATTTGATCCATATCCATTTGTGTTTTTGAATCTTGTGTTATCATGTCTTGCCGCTATACAGGCTCCCATAATTATGATGTCACAAAATCGTCAATCAGAAAAAGATAGATTAACGGCTGCCAATGATTATCTTATTAATTTAAAATCTGAAATTATAATAGAAGATTTGCACTATAAAATTGATTTGTTAATGGAGCAGCAGGCAGAGAATACGAAAACTATAGAAATTTTATTAAAGACAATAAAAGAATTAAAAAATAAGTAGAATTAATTTTTCAATATGAAATAAAGAATAATAATCCTGACATCTTAGATAGGGCATTAGTTAAGTCAGGTTTGAATGTGGGTAAAGATATTATGGGGACAATGTGTACAACGCTTATACTTGCTTTTACTGGAGAAATTATTATTACTGTAATCATGTTATCGCCGTATAATTTGTCTTTTATTGAAATTATAAATCAGGATATTAT
Source organism: Clostridium thailandense (assembly GCF_019207025.1). Classification (GTDB taxonomy): domain Bacteria; phylum Bacillota; class Clostridia; order Clostridiales; family Clostridiaceae; genus Clostridium_AM; species Clostridium_AM thailandense. Next base: position 16,154 of record NZ_JAEEGC010000108.1, read on the forward strand.
TGCAAGTGAGATTTTAAAAGCTTTAGCAGGCAGCATAGGGTTAATACTCACAATACCAATAACAGCTTTTGTATTTATTAATATACCTAATTTGTTGAAGAAATAAATCTATGGCACAGCAGTAATTTAGAAGATACAGTATTTATTTTACGGAAACCGTTATGTAAAATATAAAAATATGATATAATTTCATTAAAAAATTAACGATAATTGTAAAAAAGCGCAACCTGAGGAGGTAAAATTTCAAATGAAAAATTCAAATGAGTTTCAAACAAATGAATCGATCTTAGAAGCATTCAAATTAGTTCTACCATATCTTAATAGAATTGTTCGTGAAGACATGGCTGTTGGAGTAACAGATTTAGAGGAATATTTATCCTACTACAGAGCAAAAGAGTTTGAACTTGACCTACCTGCGGGTAAACCGATTAAAGGAATAACTACCATAGAAGAGTGCATTAGAACAGGTAAAGACACTTTTGATGATATTCCTAAAGAAGTATATGGACGACCTATAAAGACGATATTTACACCAATTTATGGAGTTAACAAAAAAATTATAGGAACTCTAAGTTCAGGTATTGATTTGAATGACAACCATAATTTGGTAAAAAGTGTTGAGCAGCTATCTTCTTCTATAAATCAAGTATCAACAAATGTTGATCAGATAGCTAAAAGTGCTTTAGAGCTTTCAGACTCTGGACAAGAATCAATAAAGCTAGCTCATGAATTGACAGAAAAGTATCGAGATACTTCCATGATTCTAGAGTTCATTAAAAGTGTGGCTACCCAAACGAATCTTTTAGGATTAAATGCTTCAATTGAGGCTGCAAGAGCAGGTGAACATGGTAGAGGTTTCGCAGTTGTTGCTAATGAAATAAGAAAGCTTGCAGAACAATCTCATGAATCAGTAAAAAAAATTCAAACCATCTTACAGGAAATGAATAATGCAGTTTTTGAAATTAACAAGTCCATAGAATCTTCAGGAAGTATTAGTGAGGAGCAAGCCGCATCAACAAAGGAGATATCTTCAAATTTAGAATATATAAACAATATTACAGAGCAATTAAAATTGTTTGTTGAACGTTATGATTAAATACTTATAGAGAATTAGGCAGGATATGGAATAAAGGATCTGTAAAATTAAAGAAAAAAATATCAAAGTAAAGTGGCTGTTGAAAAAGTGCAACAGCCACTTTAAGTTTTCAAATATATGAAAGGCACATAGGGTAGAGTATATCTTAAAATAATATGTTATAATTTAGATAAAAAAATCAAAAGGTGAAGAACTATGTATAAGCATTTGATAACTTTTTTGAAATCCTATAAGAAGGCCACAATAACCTTAGGAGAACTGGAAAACTTAGTTCCAGGCGATGCTTCCTACAATAACTTTGCAGAAAGTGTTAGGAAATTAATTGATGACAACATATTAGTTGAAAAAAATCCCAAAGATAATAATGGTAAAGAAATTCCTCTGCCTTACAAATTTGGAATTAACAAATATGAATTAAGAAGAGAACATATTGATACTATTCAAAAATATGCATTGAATATCAGTGAAGAAATAGATCTACAGGAATATTTTAATTTAAGTGAGGAAACTTGGAAGAAAGATCTGCCTTATATTGATAAGATTAATGGATACATTAAAGAAAGTGGTGTGCCAAGGGATTATACTACTTCTCAAGAAAGATCCTTTCATATTGCAGGAGATGAAAAGTGGATTGATGAAAAAGGTGGAAAGAAACTTTTAGATAGAATAAAGCTGTGGGAAAAATTTAATATAATAAATAGTACAGATCCTTTGATGCTTGCGGTTAACCCCAAGCAGTTTTCAAAATCAGAATATTATCACCTTGTTGTAGAGAATAAGGCAACCTTTATAGCTATGATGGAAGTATTACAGGAGACAGAGTTCACTTCATTAATTTTTGGTTCAGGATGGAAAATAGTAGGGAATATCCACATGTTAGAAAAACAGTTAGGGATAAAGAAAACTAATAGGATATTTTATTTTGGAGATTTAGATAATGAGGGCATATCTATATGGAATTCTTTTAGTGAAAAAGTATCTAGCTATTTAGCAGTTGAATTTTATAGGGAGCTGCTTAAGAAGCCTTACAGCAGGGGGAAAGAAACACAGCAAAAAAATGATAAAGCCTTAAAAAATTTTATTAATTTTTTTAGTGATGAAGAAAAAATAAATATAGAAGAAATTTTAAAAAATGGAGGATACCTCCCACAGGAAGCTTTGAATAAGGATGAACTTAGGCATATATGGAGGAATACAAAGTGGATATAAGTGTAAAAAATGTTACAGAAAACTATGGAGAAAGAATTCAAAGATTGGCTTTATTTGATCCCTTATATAAGCTGCAAAATAAAAATTCAAAGGACAACAGTGGTAATATTATTGACTATTTTAGCTTGGGTTTATTAAGCTTATTGTTTTTCTTTGAAAATATGCTTATAAGGAATAAAAAGACAGGAGTAAAAGAACTGGCTTCTTTTTTGTATGAGTTAAATGGAGGAGAAATAGATTTAAATTATGAGGGCTTTGAAAAGGCAGCAAGGACAATTATAGAGACCTTTAGACCTCCTACAGGAAAGAGAAACTCTAAAGAATTTTATAATTGGGAAACAAGAAAAAAAGAAACTGTTCAATATTCTATATTAAAAGCAGACAGGGCAGATTTAGAAACAAATACGCAGTATTACATCCTTGATGAACAGGGATTAGAATTGATTTTTGCGACAAAGGAGTATTTTAATGAGTTTCAGCTATCTATAAATCAGTTAGTTCTAAGAAAACAGCTGGAAAAAGGAGAATTTGTAGGTGCGCTAAGACAAATTGATGAAATGAGCCTTGACGTAAAAAATCTTCAGGATAGGATTGTTAGAATTAAACACGAGGTAAACAGAAACATAGTGTCCACTGAAACCTATGAAAGATATAAAAGTATAATTGAAGATATAAATATGAGACTGCATCGTGAGGATGAGGAATTTGATGAACTGCAGTCTTTTGTAAAGGAAACCAAAGAGAAGGTAGGTAATGAACTCACTAATGATAAAGATATAAAAGCTTATGAACTTATAATACAAATAGACAAAGAACTTGGGCAGGTTCATTATGATCATAGACTGCTCTTTAAAGAAAGTATAGTTCTTAAAACCGCTGCTCTTCAGGCTGCACAGGAGGCGCTTTATTATGTAGGCATAGATTCCTTTAATTTTGATCAGGAAATTGTGAGCCGGTTATTTTCATCGCCGCTTCCATTAAATGCAGCTAGAACACTCATTGAACCTTTTATGTATTTAGAAAGGCATGAGAGCTGGTCACCTTTAACGGTATTTGCTAAGCAAAGGATTGAAAATAGAAACAAACAGGAAAAAGCTCAAGATTTTTTATCTCTAGAAGAAGAGGAAGAGATAAAGCAGGGTATGAAGATACAAAGAGAAAATTTTAAATTCATAACAGAGATATTACTGAAAGCTTTAGGTGACTCATATGAGATTGGCATTAGTGAAATGGTGGAATATATGAGGGAAAATGGTTATGGAGATATATTAGATTACCGAAATTTTTATGATTTTTGGATTATACTGCACCAAAGATCACCAGTAGTCATAGATACAGGTGAAAAAAATGAAGAGCTTTTATTTGGAGAGGCCTTCGATTTATTAGTTAATAAGGGAAAGGTTTTATACGTAGAGGAAGCTCAGGGAATACTTAAGGTTACAGAAAGATTTACAATAAAGAATATGCGTCTAAGATTGGAGGACAATTATGCTTCAATATAATAATGAACAGGTAATGCAGGCCTTTAAGCTGTACTCCATACTTTCAATGAAAGGCTATGGGGAGAAGGAAGAGCTGCGCCTATATATATCTGATGAGATGATAAGGGGACTTATAGACCAATTTGCCCGTCAGGTAGATTGTACTATTTTTGCCTCAGGAGATTATATATACATGATACCAGTTTCAAGAAATTCCATATTTCACGTGTCAAATGATTCTATTAAGAAGGAATATCTGCCTGCAAAAGCTGTAAACCTAGATCTATATTTAATGTATACAGCCATAATTGTGCTCTTTGGAGAGTTTTACGATAGTTACCAAACTACAGAACCAACTCGTGATTTTATAAATATAAATGAATGGCTCTCTAGTATAAATGAGAGGATTGAGGCTTTAAATGAACATGATTTAGATAAGCTAAAGGAACTAGATAATCAGTTTGATTATAATTGGTCAGCTATTATAGAAAAGTGGATGGATATGGATGAAATCAAGGAGAAAGTAAAAAGCCAGGATGCCAGAACTATAAGCAGAAAGAGTTTTTTAAACACTGTAAAACAATTTTTAGAGGCTCAGGAGCTTATAAAGGACATTGGCAATGAGGAGCTGGTACTTACGGAAAAAGCCAAGAACATAATTCAAAGATATTACATGGAATATGATTATAACAGAGGAATACTAGACTTTATGTATGACCTTGATCATAGGAAAGGAGAAAATTAATGCCAGCAATTTCTAAAATACGTTTTACTAATGTAATCTATGAAAATGGAGAAAAAAGATATAACGATGATATTTTTCAGTTTGAGGGTCACAATGGGGCAATTTTGCTTGAAAACGGTGGTGGAAAGACCGTTTTCGTACAAACAGCTATTCAGGCTATATTACCTCATAGTGATTTAGCAGAACGTAAAATAAAAAACACTCTTATGTTAGAAAATAGTACAGCTCACATAGCAATAGAGTGGATATTAAGTGAAAGACCAAGAAGATACGCTTTAACTTCTGTAAGCTTATTTATGAATAGAGGAGCTGTAGATTCTCTTAAATATGTTTATGAATATGAAGAAGGTAATGACAACTCAATAGAAAAGCTTCCTTTTGTAAAAGAAAGTGTCAATGGTAAAAAGAGACCTGCTACAAAGGAAGAAGCCTCGGAGTATTATTCAGAGATGAGTCAGAATAAAATTAGTGCTAAAACCTTCAGCACAATTAAAGATTACCACGAATACATAGAGAAAAGTTTTAAAATTATTCCCTCAGAGTGGAGAAAAATTGCTTTGATAAATGGTGCAGAGGGAGATGTAGAAGCATTTTTTGATGCCTGCAAAACCACGGGGCAGCTGGTAGATAACCTTTTAATTCCTACAGTAGAAGAAGCACTTGCTGGGGATGGGACTAAAGAATTTGCAGAGACCTTTGAAAAGCAGAGAGAACACTTTAAAAAATATAAACAGTTAAAGGCCAGAATAGATGAAAGCAGGCTAGTGGAGGAGCAAATAAATTCTTATGTAAAAGTGTATAAATCCTATGATGAGGTGAACCAAAGCTTTACTAAAATCAAGAAGCATATAAAGGCTTTATATAAATTTGCCCAAAAAGAAGATGAAATTAATAGAGAGAAGCTTATGAAAAATAAAGAGGTTCAAAGTTTACTTGAAGAAGAGGAGAAACACTGGAAGCAAAAAGAGGCTTCATACAAATTACAGCTATTAAAGGATAGAATGCTTAAACGTGAAAAGAGCTTTGTAGAGATTTCTGATAAATATAATGAAGTTATAAATACAAAGGAAGAAAAAGAAAAAAGACTTGAAAATCTCAAGGCTGCCAAATACAAACAGAATATAAAAATACATCAGCAGAAAATTCAATTCTTAAGAGAGCAGATTAATGACCTTGATAAGGATGAAGATATTGAAGATATTAATGAAAAGCTGGAACTTAACAGCAGTGAGCTTAAAGGTTATTATGAGGATCAGGAAGAAAAGCTTTATAAGGAGATATCGATAATTGAAGGTCAGCTTAGAAATATTGAAAAAGAAATTGCAGAAATAGAAAAAGAAGCCAAGAAAAGTAAAGACAAGGAAAATGAGTTGTCAAAAGCAGAAGCCAAATTAGATGGATCTATCAATCAGCTTACAAAGGATATGGATAACCTGGAAAGGGAAATATTAGATAATCAGAGCAAGGAAAAGATAGAAGAAGAATTTGATAAATGGCAAAGAAGAATATCAGATCTAGAAAATACTGTTTTTGAATATAATAAGCAAATGCGGATGATGAGGGATGAAAAGCAGGAATTATTACAAAGTATACCAGAACAAAGAAAGGAATTAAATAATTTAAAGAGAGAAGAAACAGAGTTATCAGAACAATTAAAGAACCTCAATGAGCTCCACGATAGTCTCCTTTTAAGGGTTAAAGAATTTAGAAGCAGCTGGTTTAGCTTTGACTCCATGTATAGAAAGCAGAGCACCATATTAGAGCAGTTAGAAAACAAGCAGGAGAGGCTCAGAGAAGAAAAGGAGAATTTGATTTTTGAGGAAAGATTAGCTCACAGATGGCTTGATAACTATAGTGAAAGCGAATTTTACACAGCAGATCCTTCCATAGAAAGATATATAAAAAACTGGAGAAATGGTTTTAAATATATAGAAAGCGGAACAGAATACCTTCAAAGGGCAGCAAAAAGTGTTGATAGGTCTGAAGAGGAGCTTAACGAAAGCTATCCTTATTGGACAATATCTATAGTTACCTCAGAAGCAGAGATAGAAAAGCTTATAGACAAAATAAATAATCAACGCTCTGAACTTTCCCATCCTGTTATTGTTATGAATGAGAAGGAAGCACGGGATAAGGCACAAGGTAATTCTGCATTATCAGAAGGAAACATTTTATTTCCTCTAATGTGGAATAAAAACATTGTCAAGAGAAATTTTGAAAGCTGGAAGAATGAGATTTCTATTAAGGCTGATGAAGTTACAAAGCTTCGCAGGAATAAGGAAGAGGAGTTAAGTGGCTGCTTTGAGCTTCTTAAAGATGTAAGAGATTTTTATGGTAAATATCCTCACGAAGATTATATTGAAATGCAGAAAAAACAGATATCGCTTAAGGATAAAACAAACCTATTTATTGAAGATATTTATAAAAAAGAAGCAAGAATAAAAAATATAGATAAAGAGATAGGCAGAGTCAACACAGCTACCTCTGAGGCACAGGGAGAACAGCATATCTTAGAACAGAAGATACTTAAGGCTAGGGATTATTCAAGAAAGAAAAAGGAAAAAGAAAAAGCTGAAGGCGAAAAAATCAGAATAAAAAAAGAACTTATACTTGCTAAAGAAGAAAGCTTTAAAGTAGAGAGACGAGCAAAGTTAAGTCAAGATTCAAAGGAGGAAATAAAGGAAAAGCTTAATGAAATCAATACAGGAGTCTCTGTATTAAGGGCAGATCCCTTATACAAGGAAGTCATTGATGCTTCCCCAAGCTATAGCTCCATAAGCAAAGAAGTACTAATGCAGCAGAGAAAAAGCTTAAAGGATGTTCTAGAAAAGAAGCAAAAGGGGAGAGAAACTTTAGAAGAAAGCATGAAGAATGCTTTGGAGATTAAGAGCACTCTAGAAAAGGAACTAAATAACTTAATAAAACAGATAGATTTTGAACTGGATGAAGCTTTAGAGTTTCCGATTTATGGTGACGAGGAGATGGATAGACTTATAGAAGAATTGCAAAAACTAAAGAAGCCTTTCAAAAATTTAAAAAAGGCTTACGATGATGCAAATACTTACTTTGAAAGGGAAAAAGCTATTTATGAAAGTGAAGAAAATCGTTTTCACAGTAAGTATGAAATGATAATATCCTTTTCTGAGGCTTTAGAGCAGATAGAACTCATGTTAAAAGAAGAGTTAGAAGCTATAGTTAAAAAGAAGGAGTATTTTTTAGGACAGCAGGAGGCTATAGAAAAGGAAGGAAAAAACATAAACAGTAGTATTTCTAAATTAGTAAACTATAATTTTAAGTATTCTTATTTATCGGAAGAAATAGAGGAAGCTATTTTATCTGATGATATAAAAAATCAGTTTCCGTATAAGAGAGCAGAAATCGTAGATGAAACAATTAAAAATATAGAAAGAACTGAAAAGCTGCTAGAAGACAGAAAGCTAGGTACAGAAGATAAGAAAAGGAAATTTATAAATTTTTGTGAAAGTGAAATTGTGGATGTAAAGCTAAAGGATATGGCAGTTACAGGAGTTCAGTATAAAAAATCCTATAAGGATGTTACTGAATGGCAAAACAAAATGAATGAGAGAATCATGAGAACTATAGAAATTGCAGAAAATGACATTCGTGAACACGACAAAGAGGTTCAGCAATTTATAAATCATCTGCACTCTTACTTAGCATCAATGATACAAGAGCTTAAACAAATTCCTAAAAAGACAAGAATAAAAATTGATGAAGACTGGAAGGAGATATTTGTTTTTAATGTTCCTGAATATAACGAAAAAGAGGGAAAGGAAGAACTGGCAAAGCATATTGACTGGATGCTAAAACAGTTAGAAGGTGATCAGTTTAAGGATGAAAATGGTGTTGAACTTGAAAATCAGGTTAGAAAGTCTATAGAAAAATGGCTTCAATCCAAGCAATTATTGCAGATTGTGATGAAGCAAAACAACATTAAAGTAAAATGCCGTAAAGTAACCAATGATCAAAAGATAAACAGTATGCCTTATTCTTGGGAGGTGTCAAATTCCTGGTCCGGCGGAGAGAAATGGAGCAAGAATATGAGCTTATTCCTTGGAATACTAAATTATCTGGCAGAAAAGAGAACTCAAATTACATCAAACCATAAGAGATACAGAACTGTCATAGTGGATAATCCTTTTGGAAAAGCCTCAAGTGACCACGTACTAAATCCAGTGTTTTTTATTGCAGAGCAATTAGGTTTTCAGATAATAGCGCTAACAGCTCATGCAGAGGGGAAATTTGTAAGGACCTACTTTCCAATAGTATATAGCTGCAGATTAAGAAATGCAGATAACAGCAGCAGCCAAATTATGACTAAAGAAAGGGAAATAAAAAAGGCCTTTCTTAAGGATAGTGATCCTCAGGCTTTATCCAGGCTAGGGCAGCTAGAGCAGATTGCCTTTACAGATATATATCGTCAAGAAAATTAAAATAAAAGAAATTTATATTCATATAATAGGGAGAAATTTTGTACATTTGGAAGTAAAAAATTACCTTGTCCTAAAGAAGCTGAGATTTCCTATGAAACTATTAAAGCATTAGAAACAGATATGGAGCATTAATTACTTATGTAAAGCAAAAAAGTTATAGTAATTTATGTAAAATTGCTATACAATTTTTATGTATAGAGTTAATGTGAGCAAATTAACATATAACCCTGCACAAGTAAATCTGGTGGTGATTAAATATGAATAACCTTATAAATAAGGCACAGTTGTTTATATCTATTATAAACAACAAGTATAAGATAAAATTTGCATATATTTTTGGATCTCAAGCAACGGGAGAAGCTTCAGAAAGCAGTGATATAGATATAGCAGTATGCTTTAGTAAAAATTATGAAGGCATGGAAGAGGCTTTTATAAGAGGAGATATTATAGAAGAAGGAAAAGCATTTTTTAAGAGAGATGTAGATGTAGTTTCAATAAACACTGCATCATTACTTCTAAAATATGAGATAATCCATAATGGAGTAATAATAAAAGATGATTATGAAAGAGCTGATTTTGAGTCTTTAGCATTAAGAGAATATTTTGATTTTAAATATTATTCAGATATGTATGACAACGCTGTGATAGAAAAAATTAGACAAGGAGAAGTCTTTGGAGGATAAGTTTATGGTAAAAAGAGAAATTATAATTTCAAGAATAGATAAATTAAATGAATATGTAAGCATATTGAAATCTGTAATAAAATATAATAAGGAAAAATATATTGCTGATCCATTTATATATGGATCAGCAGAAAGATTTCTTCATTTAAGTATAGAGTGCGTTTTAGATATAGGAAATCATGTTATATCTGACATGAGATTCAGAAAGCCAGAGAACAATAAAGACATATTTTTAGTTTTATATGAAAATAGAATAATTGATGAAAAGTTAAAGAACAATTTATGTAATATGGCTGGATTTAGAAATATTTTAGTTCATGATTATATGAAACTTGATAGAGCGTTTGTTTATGATATAATAAACAATAATTTAAAGGATATAGAAGACTTTGTGAAAATAGTAGTAGAGTACATATGATTGATAGCAAAGAAAACTGGATTGTCTATTGAAGAAGTTAAAGAAAGAAATAGTTTGAATTTTCTATAGCATGAAAAGTGTGGAATCATCAGATTTTCATACGCAAGACAAAGAAAGAATATAGTTTGCTGATAAATATAACTAAATGGACTCAAAATTGGACTGATATTTGGATTAATCCATATGTAAGTCCTTTGACTGTTAATAAGGGCTGTAATAGAATATATATAGTAGTTGGAAGGCATAGGTAAGAGAAAACAATTAATTCATGGTGCTAAAGAGATGATTCTTTCAACTATTAAGGATTTTATTAGGAGGCATATTATTATATGTTTATGAAAAAAGAGAATTTATTGAGAGTATTAATGGTTATAGCGGGTAGTTTAATATATTCTATTGGAGTTAATTTATTTATTATACCTCATAAGCTTCTTAGCGGAGGAGTTGCTGGTATAGCGATAATTCTTCAATATTTAACAGGAATGCAGTCTGGTTATTTTATAATTCTTATAAATATTCCAATATTCCTAATAGGTATTAGAGCTATCGATAAAGAATTTGGTATTTTTAGTTTCATAGGGATGGCATCAATGTCGTTATCATTAATTTTTACGAGAAATCTTCATAATTTATACTATATACCAGATCCACTAGCTGCTTCATTATGTGGAGGGCTTTTAACAGGATTAGGAGCAGGAATAATATTTAAGAGCAGAGCATCACAGGGCGGTACAGATATTATAGCCGTAGTAGTTAAAAAGAAATATGGAATGTCCATAGGAAAAATAGCCTTCATGATTAACGCGGTAATAGTTGCTATGGGTATGGTTATAGGAAATTTACAGGTAGCAGTATATACTTTAATAGCAATGTATATGAATGCAGCAATAGTTGATAAATTTATTCAAGGCTTTGATAAAGAAAAAGTAGTTTTCATAGTAACTGGAAGATGTGACAAGGTAAAACAAGCTATTTTGGAAAACCTAGGCAGAGGAGTAACTTACCTTTATGGAGAAGGTGCGTATACAGGAGATAAGAAAAAAGTTATTTACTGTATTCTAAGCCCTAAGGAACTTGAGGAAGCAAAACACTTAGTTGAAAATATAGATTCATCAGCAGTAGTATCCATTATGGACACAGCTGAAGTTAGAGGAAAAGGATTCAAGGCCGCAGCGTTTTAGCTTCCAATAACTTATGGTAAATTAATTAATAATATTCTGGTTTAAATATTAAAGGTGTAGCGTTTTGCTACGCCTTTTTATTTAAATTAGACGACTCTTTTTAATTAATTATGAACTGAAGTTTCCTGTTAGTTAACTTTTTCTACTAAGATCAACTACAAATCCATTTACGAGAGCTGAGCTAGCGCATAAAATATTATTAGAGGTGATAGATATGAAGGAGTTAAATATAGGAAGATGTATTGTTCAAAAGAGAAAAGAAAAGGGAATAACACAGGAGCAGCTAGCAGATTACATTGGAGTTTCTAAAGCTTCTGTCTCTAAATGGGAGTCTGGATTAAGCTATCCTGATATTTTACTGCTCCCGGAGCTTGCAACTTATTTTAATATTTCAGTGGATAAATTGCTAGGATATTCTCCTCAACTTACAAAGGAAGACATAAAAAAAATTTATAATAAGCTTTCCCAGGAATTCGCAGTAAAGCCCTTTGATGAAGCAATAGAACAGTGCGATAAATTAATAAAAAAGTATAATTCTTGTTTTCCATTTTTGCTTTCTATGATTCAATTATTATTAAACTATTCCACTTTAGCAAAAACTGAAGCAATAAAGAAAGAAATTTTTCAGAAATGTATATGGATAAGTAAGAGAGTAAAAGATGAATCAGAGGACATTTCTTATATAAAAAAAGCAAATACTATGGAAGCATTGGCAGAGATGGCACTTGGAAACAGCGAAGAAGTTATTCACTTATTAGATAACAAATTAGATCCATATAGTGGAGAGGATGTTATATTAATTAATGCATATAGGATGCAGGAACAAGTTGATCAGGCAAAGGAAGTGAATCAGATACTACTTTATAACAAGGTAATAAACACCTTAACGCTTTTAAATAATTATCTTTCTTTAAATATGATGGAACCAGTTTTGTTTGAAAAAATTTATTTACAGGGCATTCAGATTATTGATTGCTTTAAGTTAAAAGAGATCTGGACAAATGATGTTTTTGGAATTCATATAGTTGCAGCACAAGGGTATTTGCTTCAAGAAGAGAAGGAAAAGGCGATAGATGCATTAGAGCGATATGTGAATACTATTTGTATTATTAAGTTTCCATTGAGTTTTAAAGGAAATGAATATTTTACTCATGTAGGTAAATGGTTTGAAGATAATAATTGTATTGGAACAAACACTCCGATGGATGAGATAACAATTAAGAAAAATCTTATTGATATAGTTGCTGAAAATCCTACCTTTGCACCCCTTGGAGAAGATGAACGGTATAAGTTACTTGTTAAAAAGCTAAAAGAAAAGTTAGGTGAAAAAAATGAAGGCAATAAATATAGAAAAGCTTAAAAAGTCTTATGATGGTCAGACTAATGCTTTGAACAATATAGACTTAAGTATATCAAAAGGTGAGATATTTGGATTCCTTGGACCTAATGGTTCAGGGAAAACCACTACAGTTAGGATTCTCAATGGGATTCTTTCTAAAACATCAGGATATGCTGAGATTTTAGGCATACCTGTAGGGGAAAAGGAGCATAAAACTATGGAGTCTCTGCTTTATACACCAATATCCATGGAACAGCTGCTTAGAGCTAAGATTTTAGGTGTCTTTGTGCCTTCTTACATTATAACTTTAGTTTCTTTTATAGCCTTTGGTATCATATTCAACATAGGAGGCTTTATCTATTTTGGAGGACTAATTTTTCCAGATATAAAATGGCTTATAACAATATTTTGGATTTGTCCAGTAATCAATTTATTATCTCTAGTATTTACTGTTATGGTATCCGCAAAGTCAGAAACCTTCCAGGAAGCACAGCAAGTAAGTGGTCTTCTTGTCATTCCGGTAATTCTTATATTAGTAGGTCAAATGACAGGTGTACTTTTAATTAGTAAGGTTATGATGTTTATAGGGGGAGGTGTACTTTTGATACTTGATTATGTGCTTATAAAGAGAATCTCCTCTAAATTTATTCCTGAAAAACTTATATAAATATGAACAAGTTGATATAAATAATAACGAGAGAGGCTCCAGATGTATAATGGCAATTGTATCTAGGAAAATATGAAAGTACAGCTTCTATAAGCTTTGTACATTTAAAGTGAAGAAAGGAATGATTGATTTTATGTCTACCTCACATGTTACAAAAAATGCCTTGGCTCGTTCTCTGAAGCAATTGATGAAGCAAACTCCAATAAATAAGATAACAGTAAAGATGGTTACAGATACATGTGGAGTTACAAGGCATACCTTTTACAATCATTTTCATGATGTTTATGATTTATTGAAATGGATATTTGAGAATGAAGTTATTGAGGAACTTGATCAATGCTGCAGCTTAAATAACTGGAAGACTGGGCTAGTTCTTGTTCTGCAATATACAATGGATAATAAAACTATCTGTATTAATACAACAAAATCTTTAGGGCGTGAACATCTCGAGGTGTTTTTGTGCAAGATATTTACTAAAGTATTAGAAGGTGTTATAAAGGATATAACAAGAGAAATGAATGTTGAAGAAAAAATAAAGAAAGAAACTGCAGTATTTTTTTCTTACGCAATAACAGGACAATTTTTGGAGTGGATTAACACTGGTCTTAAAGAAAAGAAAGAAGATATTGCCGATAGAGTTGAAAGAATGCTGGGGGGGACCATACTGAGAATTATGAAAGTTAATGATAGAAAAACAACTTCACTTATATATAACGCGTAATATACCCTATAATTTACACACTTTATTGCATCTGTGAAATTTTTTCACAGATGCTTTTTTTGTTATTTGAATAAGGTTCTTAAAATAGGTATTATAAATATATAAAACAACGTCAAATCATTTAGGGATGCTTAAAAGTTATTCTTCAGCTATCCCTTATTATAGGAAAGGAAGGATTTTATATGAATAATTATCAAAGAATCAATCCAGCTGTACCAAAGAATATTGAAACAAGAAAAGCATATTTGATTGGCGGAGGAATAGGGTCACTAGCTTCTGCAGCATTTTTAATAAGAGATGGGCATATGCCGGGAAAAAACATCCATATAATTGAACAGCTTGAGGTTTTCGGAGGCTCCATGGATGGTATAGGAATGGCAGAAAAAGGCTATTCTGCAAGGGGTGGAAGAGAGATCGAAGAGCATTTTGAATGCTTTATGGAACTTTTCAGTTTCATACCATCTCTAAATGATAAAAATAAAAGCGTACTAGATGAATTTCGTCAGCTTAATATAGAAGAACCTATTGAATCTCACTGCAGATTAGTACAAAACCAAGGAGAAAAGGCTGATTTCTCAAGCCTTGGATTATCAAAGAAGAATGCAATGGAGCTTGCAAAGCTTCATATGATGACTGAAGAAGCACTTGGAGCAACTACAATAGGAGAATATTTTGAACCTAGTTTCTTCGAAACAAACTTCTGGTACTTCTGGGCAACAATGTTTGCTTTTGAAAAGTGGCATAGTGTAGTTGAAGTTAAGCGTTATATGGAAAGATTCATGCATTTAATTGGTGGTATGAATAAATTACAAGGTATTCTTCATACTGAATACAATCAATATGACTCTTTAATACTTCCACTTATTACATGGCTTAAGGAGCAGGATATATGCTTTGAAACTGGTTGTAAAGTTACAGATATAGATTTTGATTTTGCAAATAATGAAAAAGTAGCTACAGCAATTAATTATATTAAAGATGGTAAGAATGAGATAATTAATGTAAAGAATGATGATATAGTATTATTTACTAATGGTTCCATGACTGAGAATACAACAAAAGGTGATCTTGACCATGCTGCAATTTTAAATAGATCTGAGGATAAAGGCTGTTTCAGCGTGTGGGAAAAAATAGCGAAGAAGTCACCGGACTTTGGCCATCCAGAAAAATTCTGCAGTGATATTGATAAGACAAAATGGATGTCCTTTACTATAACCTTAAAGGAGGATGATATTGTATTCCCATATATCTTAAAGCTTACAGGGGATAAGCCTGGTATGGGTGGACTTGTTACAATAAAAGATTCAAGCTGGCTTATGAGTTGGGTGGTTCCAAAGCATCCACACTTTATAGGTCAACCGGATAATGTAAAGGTACTTTGGGCCTATGCATTGAATATGGACGTTCCAGGGGACTATATTAAAAAGACTTTCTCAGAATGCACAGGACGTGAAATGTTTGAAGAGTTGCTTTATCATATGGGCTTAAAAGACAGAATTCCTGAGATTTTAGCACATACAGTCAATGTAATTCCTAGCATGATGCCTTATATTACCTCACATTTTATGCCTCGTGTTGCAGGGGACAGACCTAATGTAATTCCAGCAGGCAGCAAGAATTTTGGCTTCCTAGGTCAGTTTGCAGAAATTCCTGAAGACTGCGTATTCACAGTAGAATATTCTGTAAGAAGCGCTATGATGGCTGTATACGGACTGCTAGGTCTTGAAAAAGAAGTGGATCCAGTATACCCAAGTCAGTATGACATTCGTGTATTAATTAATGCAGCAAAGACCTGTCTTGGTATTGATAAACTTCCACTAAAAAATATACCGTTAGGTGAATTACTAAAGTATAGTGAGCTTGGAAAACTATTATAAATACTTAATTCAAGCTTAGAATAAAGAAGGAGAATCCTCAGATGATGGGGGTTCTCCTTTTAATACTGATAAACCAATATGGAAACATAATTGTGAGCAATGCTCAGCTTATATTCAATATTGCCCTAAGCAAGCCATTCAATGGTGAAAGTTAACTGGAGAATAAAGTGCAAAAATTTTAGACTATGTTTATCTAAGTTTATTTTTGTGGAAACAATTTATCTTTATAATAGGCTTCGGCTTGATAAACTACAGCTAAAGGATTATGACATAAAACTCTATCTTTTACTGCAAAAACTGTTACTGGTGCTTCTGAATATTTTATGAATAAAGAATCATGTCCAACACACAGCCCTAAAACAATATTAAGGTCTGTTTTTGCTTCATTTAAAAATATTGCCTGACCAATGGGATTACACATAGCTACTTTTGCATTATTTATACCAATTAATTCTCTAGAAATATGACCAGTTTTACAAATAACAGAACTTACTTCAAAGCCATTATAAGAAAGTATTTTACTTACTATTTTACTTTCGCTTACTAATCCAATACAAAAGGCTAATCCTATTTTTTTATAATTGCATTTTTTTGCAAAAGCAATAGTTTCTTCTAATCTTGTCTTTTCGCCGTAACTTTCACTTACGATTAATGCTGAAGCTTGGGCAATTTTATAGTTTTCTTCATTCTTATATAATGTTTTTATATCATCCATTTTTTTACTTATACATGGACAATTTTTAGGTGCAGTATTTAATTTACCACTGCTGCAGGCATGAATAGAACATAGGGCACAATTATACATAATACTCTTCTCCTTTATTTTGATTTTATCTTTTAAAAATAGTAATTGTTATAAAATGTGGTAACATCTATAATATAATAAGAGTTTGTCATATTTAAAAGGGACAGATTTTACTAATTTATGGGTACAGAAGGAGATGAGATTCATGTTTTCATTTACTCCACTTTTAGATAATACAATAAATAAACCAATATATTACCAATTATATGAATGTATAAAGAAAGAGATTGTATATGGAAATATTAAAGGTGATGAGAAATTACCATCACTAAGGAATCTATCGAAAAATCTTCAGTTGAGTAAAAATACTATTGAAGCTGCATATGATCAGCTTTATGCTGAGGGATATATTAAAAGAATTCCTAAGGTTGGTTATATAGTTGAAAATATAAATTCTGATTTATTAAAGGCAGCACATGTTTCTAATTCTCTAAGTTTTAAGAATGAAGCTGCTGGGAATATAAAAAAATTAAAATATGATTTAGCGCCTCAATATATGGATAAAGACTGCTATTCCATAAAAACGTGGAAAAATATAATTAATTCAGTTATAAATAATGAATTTGAAAGTCTTCTAAGTTATGGTGATTCACAGGGAGAGTATGAACTACGCTGTGAAATTGCAAAATATATATATGAAAATAGGGGAGTACAGTGTAAGCCTAATCAAATTGCAGTAGGTGCAGGCACACAGTATTGCTTAAATTTGATTTGCCAAATTCTTAGGGAAAATTTTGATAGTATCGGCATGGAGGAACCAGGAAGTAACTATATACGATATGTTTTTGAAAGAAATCAATTTGATATTAAACCTATTAATGTGAATGAGAATGGGCTAGATGTAAGGAAACTTGAAAATAGTGGATGTAAGATTACATTCGTAACTCCATCTCATCAATTTCCTAAAGGTGTAATCATGTCTGTTAAGAATAGGCTTCAGCTTTTAAATTGGGCACAAAACAATAATGGAATTATTATAGAAGATGACTATGATAGTACAATGAGATTTGCTAATAAACCCATTCCTGCGTTGAAAAGTTTAGATAACTTTGACAAAGTAATATATCTAGGTACATTTTCTAAAATTTTTATTCCAAGTATTCGCATAAGTTTCATGGTACTACCTAATTGGCTGTTAAATTTATATTTAGATAAATATAAAATGAATGGACAAACAACTTCCAAGCTGGAACAAATTGCATTAGCACGTTTTATGAATAAGGGTTATTTGCAAAGTCATATTAGAAAAGCGAGAAGACATTATGAAAGAAAATATAAGGTTATTACCAAAGCGATCCATACCTTTATGGGAGATAAGGTTAACTTAATAAGTAGTAATACTGGTATGAGAGTTATTCTGGAGCTTGAAACAAGTCGAAGAGAAGAAGAAATTGTTAACATTGCAAAGAATGCTGGCATAAAAATTACGCCAATTTCTGAGTATTATATAGATAAAAACAATTATAGAAGTGGAAAGGTTAGAGTGTTGATTTCATATAAGGGAATAGCTATAGAAGATATAGAACCTGTCATTAAGCTATTAAGTGATATTTGGTTTAATCATAACTAAAAATATTTCTAAATTACATTATTCTTTTGGGAGGAAGAGGAAATATGTACTCTTAGAAGAAAAGGATAGAGCGTTTAATTCTCTTATCTAAGTGGCTGTTTCACTAAGTGCGACAGCCACTTTAAGTTTCAAAATAAATAGTATAGAGTCTTTCATAATGGCTGTTAACCCGAAGCAGGACTCAAAATCAGAATACTGCCATCTTGTTGTAGAGAGGACTTGTACACAACCTACTTGTTATTTTCAGCATAAAACTTTAGAGCTTCTCCAATGAATTTAGATGTACCATCTCCATGTTTCTTATCCATTGCTTTTTTTAAAATGGATTCTGACAAATACTGCTCTGCCTGATAGCTCCAATAATTTTCTCCCACCTCTACTTGTAAAGCTTCATTCTGCTTTTGCGTTTCGGCTACTATTTCAAAAATAATTTTTTGGATTTCCTCTGATAAAGGGTCTTTGCTTAAGTCAACTGTAAGATTTTTGTATAAGGTTTCCAATTTAGGCTCATAATCTCCTAAATAAATTTTTAAAGCTTTTCCAATAAACTTTGATGCACCTTCACCATATCGTTCATCTATCCATGCCATACCAACTCCACCATTTTCCTTATCAATTTTTTCTAACTCCTTAGAAAATACTGAATAAAGTCTTACAATAACATACCAATAATAATCTCCAAGTTCATTTTTAAAAGCTTCATAATCTCTTTTAGCTACGTTAGTTATTTCACCAGCAATTTTTTGAATTTCCTCTGAAGAAGGATCTTTACTTAAGTCAGTTGTAAGCTTTTCATATAGATCCTTTAGTTCTGGATTTCTTTCATAAAAGCAATCTCTTTTAAACTCATCAATTTGTTCTGCTTTAGTTATTGCCACAGAACTATTCAAATTTTTCTTTACAACTTCGGCATATTTTTTTATACTTCCATATTCTTTTATGGCCATTTTAGCAAGCTTTTCTTTTGCAGCTTTTGTTTTTTCAATAAATTGATCAAATTTATCTACACTACCCCAATTCTTAATTACTCTATCCTTATTTTCTCTCTTAAATTCTTCCAATACATTATAATATTCACTCATGTCAAATTCTTCAAAACTCATTGTATTCGCTCCTTCTAAGGTTTTATTTATAAGCTCTATCAAACCATTTAACCTATCTCGTTTTAAAAGGATTAGCTTCTTATGATCTTCTAGTGCTTTCATCCTATCGAAGTGAGGACTGGTTATGATTTCTTTAATTTCCTTTAGTGGTAAATCAAGCTCCTTAAAAAATAAAATCTGCTGTAAGGTTTCAAGAGCTTC
Source organism: Clostridium thailandense (assembly GCF_019207025.1). Taxonomy (GTDB): domain Bacteria; phylum Bacillota; class Clostridia; order Clostridiales; family Clostridiaceae; genus Clostridium_AM; species Clostridium_AM thailandense. The sequence continues at coordinate 35,704 of NZ_JAEEGC010000108.1, forward strand.
ATTATCATAAAGCCTATAGCCTGCTTCCGTTAACTCAGTTGGTTTTAATAATCCAATTTTATCGTAGTGGTGCAGCATGCGCACGCTTATTCCTGTTAAATCCGAAACTTGTTTTACTGTTCTCATAACTTCACCTCAAACTTTGATTTTAGAGCTTTAATACCACCTGTACTCTGCCGGCATGAGTTTTATTAGTATTGTCAATCTCTGATTTTATATTACACTATGACATAATGTTAGGGTCAACACTTTTAAATTTAAATATAATAAAAGATTTTTAAATAAATGAACTCCCCATAGATGATATTGTTTGTCTATGGGGAGTTTTAATTTTGTATTAAGAAAGGTGGAAAATTTTATGTGTTTAACAAAAGTTACAGAAAGAGTTTATTATCTTATTAATGACAGAATCTATGGTGCCACATCCCATTTTTGGTTATCCTTAGCTAATACTTATGTGTCTAATGTATACATGAAGCTGAAATGGTATATTGGTGTACCCATCAAAAGTGATCAGATGAGGATTGGGTCGTGGTACTATTTCAATTTCACAATTTCTATTTAACTTTTTATGTTCTAATATCAGTTCTTCTATTTTATTTTCTATGTCTTCTAATTTGTTTGAGCTATAAGGTAGAATAGCAGTAGGAAAATTATTCATTATGATCATCCTCTCAAATAAATATTTTATTTAGAATACTTATTATATTACAGCGATTTTGTCACAGTTATGTATAATATTTGTTACAGTTATGTATAATATTTTTTATAGAAAATATATAAAAACTTCTAGAAGAGAAGCAGATATGTATTCTTATTCTATAACAGCTCCAACAACTTTTATTAGTTTCTTCATTTTAGTTACACCTCTTTTCTAGACAAGTTTATCATAGATGGGTTTGGAAGTACAATTTTTGGAGATTTTTGTCTAAATAAAATATTTTTTCTCTACTTGATTACAAAGATTATACAATGCGGATATACTCCTAATATGTTCTCTATTTAATATTGATAAATGCCTTTCAAAGTAAAGACAAGAAAAATCTTTACCTAATGGATGAGACTACAACTGGACTGCACCCGAAGGATATTGAGAATTTTATTGTGCTTCTAGATAGAATGGTAGATGCAGGTAATTCTATTGTAGTAGTAGAACATAACCAGCAGATCATAAGAAACAGCGATTGGATAATTGATCTTGGTTCTGAGGGAGGGGAAAAAGGAGGAAATATTATTTTTACTGGAACCCCCAAAGAGATGGTGGAGGGAAGCCAAAGTATCACAGCGAAATACCTATAAGCGAATATAAATCTAGAGAAGATAGCTTTAATATAGCTGATTATTATATTATAGGCTATAATACAATTAAGAGAAAAACCCTTTATAAAGAAGGAAGGTGCATTAATGAAGAGAATACAAGTAGGAACATCGGATTTTAAAGAACTAATAGAGGGCAATAATTACTTTGTAGATAAAAGTTTATTGATAAAAGAATTTATAGAAAATGGTGCAAAGATAATATTGACACCAAGGCCTAGAAGGTTTGGAAAGACATTGAATTTAAGCATGCTTAAGTATTTTTTCGATATAAGAACCAAGGAAGAAACTAAAAATTTATTTAAGGGTTTAAAAATAGAAGGTGAAAAGGAAATAATGAAACTTCAAGGAGAATATCCTGTTGTTTTCATTACTTTTAAAAATGAAAAATATATTTCCTATGAAGATTTTAAAGATGGCATTGAATTTCTTTTAGCTAGCTTGTATAAGGAACATGACTATTTACTTCAAAGTGATAAACTATCAGAAATAGATAAAAAAGAATATATAGAAATGATGGAAAGAAGAGCTTCAATAGCTTCTTTATGTAATGGTATAAGCTCTCTAATGGGCTATATGAACAAGCATTATGGAAGAAAGGTAATGCTCTTTATAGATGAATATGATGTGCCAATACAGGAAGGATATCTTAGAGGATACTACAATGAATTAATAGCTTTAATAAGAAACCTATTAACAGCAGCCTTAAAAGATAATCTATACGTTGAAAAGTCTTTAATAACAGGTATCCTTAGAGTGGCAAAGGAGAGTATTTTTTCAGGTTTAAATAACTTAAAAGTATATTCAATATTGAGTTTCAGATTTAGTGACAAATTTGGATTTACAGAAGAGGAAATGAAAGAGCTTACAGAATATTATAATTTAAAAGATAGCATAGAAGAAATAAAAAATTGGTATAATGGATATATTTTTGGAGGAAAAGTAATATATAATCCATGGTCTGTTTTAAATTATATTGATAACAATGAAGATGGATTTATGCCTTACTGGATTAACAGCAGCAGCAATGATCTTATAAAAAGGCTTTTATTAAAAGGGGATAAAGAAATAAAATTAGATTTGCAGTATCTTATTGAAGGAAAATCTATAAATAAGGTAATCGACGATACTATAGTTATGGCAGAGGTTGAAGATTCCAACCAAAATATCTGGAGTTTTTTACTTTTAAGCGGATACTTGAAGGCTGTAAAGACAGAACTCATAAGAGGAAGATTAAATTGTGAACTCCAAATTCCAAATGAAGAGGTTCATATATTTTATGAAAATTTAATAGTAAAATGGTTTCAGGAAGCTATGACTAATCAAAAGTATGAAGAAATGTTAAGTAATTTAGTCACTGGTGATATAGAAAACTTTGGCTATGCTTTTCAGGAATTTGTAATAAATAATTTGAGCTATTTTGACGTATCTGGAAAAGAGCCAGAGAAAGTATACCACGCCTTTGTACTTGGAATGCTTGTCTCTATTTCGAACACTCATGAAGTGAAATCAAATAAGGAAAGCGGCTTTGGAAGGTATGATGTGATGATAATTCCAAAGGATATCTCAAAGCCAGGAATTATTATTGAATTTAAGAAAATAAATGTGTTGTCAAAGGAAACATTGGAACAGGGAAAAGTAGAAGCATTAAAGCAAATAGATAAGATGAAATACGATGAGGAACTTAAAAATTGCAACGTAAAAGATATAATAAAGCTTGCTATTGTGTTTAAGGGGAAAGAAGTAATGATTTCTGAGGCATAGAGGAAAGGTATAGTGTTTTGAAAATCAATTTTTAGATATTACCATAATTTTAAGTATTGTTAAAAAGGGCAAGTCAAGGAAATTGTATTCCGTTGACTTGCTTAGAGCTATTTATGAAAATTCATGTCCTGGTATCCCATTGTTAACATAAGTATGACCTTCTAAGGGTTTAAAGCCAGATACTTTTATATCAGTTACAACAGGGTATGCGTTATGATTATTGGGAAAGGTAAAGTTAAGAGTATAATCCTTTCCATAAAAAGCAGCTTTCGTTCCATCACCTGTAAAAACTGCTGTGTTCTTGAGAAAAATAACCTTTCTGCTTTCTTTTTTACCAGCTTGCACATCTACTTCATAAACAGTAAAATCAAAAGAGTTATTAGTTACATTAGAAATTACAACTTCACAATAATTTTCTAAAACATTATCTCCAAAACGCCTGTCATCAAAATAAGTTCCGTTATATAATTTAACTTTACTATTCACTTTAGTTAAGTTTTTAGAGGTATTATCTTTATCCTTTACTGCGTTTTCACTTGAACTTGTTTTATCAGACTGCTTAGAATTTCCACTATTTGAAGCTGGTTGATTCTTTTCATCAACACTATTTTTGTCATTAGTGGCTTGTTTTTGATTGTTGTTTTTGGAATCATCTTGTAAAGTTTGAGTTTCGGTACTAGTTTGTGTAGAGGTATTTACTTTTTTATCACTATTACAACCAGCTAAAGTAAAAGTCAAACTTAAACATAATATGAAAACTAAATTCTTTTTCATTATTAAACTCCTTTAAAATAATATAGATTCTCACGGCCGAAAGTAAACTTATGCTCCGGGAGATGTTACCAAGCCTCAGCACTATAAAAACTTTTAACCATTCTAAAGCTCAGTATTTTGAAAATCTAAGAACATCT
>NZ_JAEEGC010000109.1 GCF_019207025.1 Clostridium thailandense
GATTGACTAAAAGTTTTTATAGTGCTGAAGCTTGGAAACATCTCCCGGAGCATAAGTTAAGTGTCTGGTGAGGGTGTCTCTGCTGCGTCCCTTGCATACATATCACAAAGAGAGTTTTCAAAATGGTTAGAATGTCCTTTTATCCATTGAAATTCAATATATTTTCCATTACAGACATTATCAAAGTGAAGCCAATTCTCAATGTTTTTAACTGATTCTCCATTGATGGTTCTAAAATCATTTAATTTCCAACAAGGAATCCATTCTGTTAGGCCTTTCCTTACATATTGACTGTCAGTTACTATTCTTATTTTTTCAATGTCCTTTAGTAATTCAATAGCTTTTATAACTGCTATAAGTTCAGCTTGACTACTGCCTATTTCCCGAACTTTTTCTGTGTGTAGCTTATAATTTCCTTCTAAATCTTCTATTATAAAAGCAAAGCCACCATACTTTTTATTTTCGAAATAGCAGGCATCTGAAAATATTTTATAAATTTTTGCTTCGTATTTATCTTCATTTATAACATAACTATGATTATCATTGTTTCTCTTGTCTAAAACTACTATTTTACTTCTATCATTAAAAGCTGCTACATCTTTATTCCATCTTAAAACAAGTTTGACGTTAAAGCCCACATAGTAGGTATCTATACGTTTATTATGAAGCATTTTTCTAAGCTGATATTCGTTATCCTTAAGACAATAAGCCAAAGTATTATTATCAATAAAATTTAGTTCTTTTTTATAAGGGTTAAATTCTATTAAAGTATCTTCTATATCATTACTTATCTTGATTTTATAATTGTTATTTAGAACATCTATTATTTCCATTTTAAATAACAGCATTTTCATATGGGATTACTCCTTTAGCATGGGTTTATAACTAAACTAATATATTTTCTATATATTAATTTAAAGCTATTTTTATTCTGTTTACATATTTGCTATTTATCAAAAAATTTATTTATGTAAGTTCTTTCATTAATAGTTTTTATGCTTATATTATATATCAATATTATATATTAGCCTAGGCAACATGTGTTGAATTTTAAAGATTATATGCATTAATCTTTAAATTATTCAATAGTATTTATGAATAAATTTCTTTTTCTGTGGTTATTTGAGTAAAATAGTAATTAAGTTGTTTTTGTTGACAGTAAATTTGAATATTTAGAAGGATTATCCAATGTGTTATAGAATAGAAAATTATATACACAAATGATTGGAGAATGTCTGAATAGTTATCTCTATTAAGGATACAGGTATAGGTATTCCAAATGATAAGCTTGATATATTTGAGCGTTTTAGTCAAGTCGATACTTCCTTAAGCAGAAATAGTATCAAATAACTATATTATTTATTCAAACAATATAGTTGAAAGAGCCAATATTGAATTGTCAGATATTTATTCTAAGTAGTATAGGCTTAAGGAAAAGGTTTTAAAGGTTTTAATAGGAAAAATATAAAAAGGGATAGAGTGTATATTTTCAACTATACTTGCTATTTTGATTTTTCATTTAATCGTTAAGTGTGGTATACTATATAATGTAGTTGTATTTATTTGCCATAGTGCATTGGAAGTTTTACTATGTATTTTGTATAAAATAATATTTGGTAAAATTGTATGTTTTTTATTAAGAATATCTAAATAACTTTTTAAAAGTAGAGGGGGACTTAATAAATATAAATATAGAAGGAGGTATAATATGTCTAAATTTAGGAAAAAATTACCTGTTGATGCTTTAAGCTTAGTATGTGTATTAAGTCTAAGTACAATGTTTAATACTAAGGTAGTCAACGCTGCTACTGTGCAGGAAAATTTACAACAAATTCCAAGTATACAAACAAAACAGAAAAATTTGACGGAGGATACAATTTACTATTATAATATTCTAGCCGTTAATAATAGTTTATATACTCCAACTAGCTTTACTGCAAAAGCTAAAAGCAACTCTAAAATATCATTAGATTGGAATTCTGTTAGTGGAGCAACATCTTACTATATTTATAGATCAACTTCATCTTCTGGAACATATTCTAAGATTGATACTGTTACAACTTCAAGTTACACAGACGATAACTTGAAATCTAATAAAACCTATTATTATAAAATTAAAGCTCATAACAG
>NZ_JAEEGC010000011.1 GCF_019207025.1 Clostridium thailandense
AGCATAATTCAACTTTCGTTGACGGACATCTATAGTGCGACAGCCCCCTCATAAATAGTTTACTATTATGATTTTTTAATTATTCTTCAATAAGTTTTTTCCTACACTCCTCTAGACCATCATACTGTTCTTTGCTTAATGTAGGATATTCCAGCTTTAACTCTTCCAGTTTATCTATTATAATCTGTGATATCACTAGTCGTGCAAACCATTTTTTATCTGCAGGAACTACAAACCATGGTATGCTTTTCGAACTAGTTTCTCTTATAGCCTCTTCATAGAATTGTTGATATTTATCCCAATGACTTCTCTCTTTTATATCGGACTCAGAAAATTTCCAGTTTTTTGTTTTATCATTAATTCTTTCTAATAATCTCTTTTTCTGTTCTTCTTTTGATATATGAAGAAATATTTTTATTGGTATAATTCCATTTTCATATAAGTATTTTTCAAAATTTTTTATTTGTTCAAATCTTTTTTTCCATATGCTATCTGTGATAAATTCTTCTGGAATTCTCTGATTTTTTATTAGATTATGTACTCTTACTACAAGCAATTCTTCATAATAAGATCTATTAAAAATACCTATTTGTCCTCTTTCAGGTATGTGCTTATGAGCTTTCCACAAATAATCATGACTTAATTCTTCAGCAGATGGTTCTTTAAAACTATATACTTTTGTACCTTGAGGGTTAAGACCAGACATTACATGTTTTATTGCACTATCCTTTCCACCTGTATCCATAGCCTGAAAAATAATCAAAATACCATATTTACCTTGAGCATATAATTTACTTTGAATTTCACTCATTTGTTCAATATTTTTAATGAGATGTTTTTGGGCATCTTCTTTACTATTAAAATCTCCAGTATATGATGTCTTTATATCATTAAGTTTAAATTTTGATTTATTTGTGACTCTAAATTCGGATACATTCATTTTATTATTCCCCCCGTCTTTTGCGTTATTAGTACTATCATAGCAAAAAACTTGTTGATAATCTATTGTTATTTGTTTTTAAATTCAGAATATTTAGTTTAATTGTCGTAATATGCTAAACTCATTATAATTCATTTTATATACATTCCCTCCATGTTTATACAAGCTTATCATATACGCAGTAAACCTTTGTTTTATTAACTGCATTTATTTTAGCATTTTGAGTAAGCATAACCTTTCCTTTAACGACATAATACCATATTACTATATATTTAAAAACTTCAAGAAACTTATAGCTTTATATTGTTATATTATATCAAATAGTCCAATCTTATAAATATTTGTCAACATCCTTTAAGTCATTAAACTATTTTAAAATTCAAATATAGTTGCAAGTGAAACTAATTTATGATATATTAAAATTAGTTGCAAATGAAACTAATTTTTCGAGGAGGGAAACATTCATGGAAAAAAATGCACAAAATAATGAGAGTCTTTGGACAAAAAACTTCATTGTCATCAACGTAATAAACCTACTAATATTTTTCAGCTTTCAAATGCTGTTACCCACGCTCCCCTTATACGCCAAAAAACTTGGTGGAACAAATTCAATTATTGGATTAGTAACTGGAGCTTTTATAGTATCTTCAGTTTTTATTCGTCCACTTTCAGGATTATTTCTTGATAAGCTTGGGCGTAAGAAAGTATTTATAGTTGGTCTGCTTATATTTATATTATCTGTATTTTCATATTCATTACTTCCCTTTATAGGAATCATTCTTATAATTCGTTTTGTCCATGGTTTTGGATGGGGAGCAACAAGCACAGCCTCTAGTACCATTGCATCGGACAACATACCAAAAAACCGATTTGGTGAAGGGATGGGATATTTTAGCTTGACAAGCAGTTTAGCTATGGCAATAGCTCCTGTAATTGGACTATTTGTTATTTCTAACTACAGCTTTAATGTGTTATTTTTCACCTCTACTATACTGGCTGTACTTGGGCTTATTGTGTCTTTTAAATTGGAGTATAAAAATATTGAAAATAAGGATGAAAGTAAGCCAAAGGGTTCACTATATGAAAAAGTATCTATATATCCTTCAATTATAATATTTTTCGTAACGGTAACCTATGGTTCTTTAACTAGCTTTTTACCTCTTTATGCCTCACAAAAAGGAATACAAAATATAGGAATTTTCTTTACGGTTTATGCAATTTCTTTATTCATATCCAGGCCGCTATTTGGGAAAATTATAGATAAACTTGGCTTTGATTATGCCGTTATTCCTGGGTTGATATGTGTAATTGCAGCTATGATTCTACTATCCATGGCATCAAATATTCAAATGTTTTTAATCACTGCATTTATTTATGGAATAGGCTTTGGTGCAGCTCAGTCAAGCCTGCAGACTATGTCAATGGTTGGAGTTCCCCCTTTGCGTCTAGGCGCTGCAAATGCCACCTTCCTTACGGCCTTTGACTGCGGCATAGGCTTAGGTGCAATTGTTTTAGGAGTGGTTTCATCAAACATAGGATATTCAAAAATGTATCTTTTGGCCGGTATATCAGCCATTATAGCCTTTATCCTTTATTTTATTATATGTAGGAAAAAAATTAATGTAAAGGAGACAACTTAATATGGAGAACATTAGCAAGCTCAATGCAGCAATTTATAGAAATGCTCAAAGCATAATGAATTTTAAACTTCGAGATTTAGATATTAAAAGCGGTCAACATGATTTTTTTTACGTAATCTCAAAGATTGAAGGTATAAGTCAAAAGGAGTTAAGCGAACATCTATATATAGGTAAATCAACTACTGCAAAAGCAGTAAAAAGTCTAGTTGAAAATGGATATGTCAAAAGAGTTAAAGACCAAAAGGATAAGCGTATTTACAAACTTTATTTAACAGACAAAGGAAAGGAAATTTCTTTCAAAATAGAAGCCACCTTTTTAGAATTGGTATCTACTTTTTCAAAGTGTTTATCAGATAAGGAAGAAGAACAAACTCTCCAAGCTCTCAAAAAAATATTAAATACACTTCATGAAGAAAAAAATAAAATAAATTCTGATATTGATTAAAATAAAGTGGTTATTTAACACATCCGCAAAACAATTTATTAACAAGTAAATAATGAAAATAATAAAATACTATGCGCTCTTCCTTTCCCAAATATGTGGGAATTTCCTAGTGGAAAAGTAGAAAAAGATTTTAACTTTTCATTTCTATAATACTTTTAAATACTTATCAATTTTGATACTTGACATAAGAACAATTTTACCATTAAAATAATAAAGAACGGAGGTTCTTTATTATGCAAGTTTTAAAAGACGAAATTAGAAATAAGATATTATTAGTAGCTGAAGACATATTTTATGAAAAAGGCTTTAAAGAAGCTACTACACGTAATATTGCCAATGAAGTCGGAATAAGTGTTAGCAATTTATATTTATATTATGAGAATAAAGCAGCTATTTTCTATGGAGTTATTAACGAATTTTATAAGCTCTTTATGAACGGTTTAAAAAATTTTTTTGATCATAACGATAATGACATTGAAATGTCAGTTTATATCAGTGCTTTTATTGAAGATATTGTTATGAATAACAGAAAGAAATTTGTTATTATATCTGATAAAAGTCAAGGAACAAAGTACGAAGGATTTAAGCAGCAAATAATTACAGCCCTAAATTGTCATATAAATACTCAAGTTAAAAAAGATTTGGTTCAAGATCAATTAATTCTATATATATTATCTAAAAATTTTATTGATGGAATAATTGAAATCGCTAAAAATTATAAAGATGAACATTGGCTAAAAAACAGTATTAATATATTAGTTACATACCATATGAATGGCATGAAGCCTTTAATGTAATAAACTTTTACTCAAATATAGATTTTTAATTCTTATTTGAGTAAAAAATTTTTTCATTAATAAGGAACGATAGTTCTTTATTAATGAATTTATTGATATTAAAAAAATAATTATAGGAGAGTGTTAGTATGAAAGCTGCAATTTTAGAATTTAGCCCGTCAAATAATACCAACAGAGTAGGTGAATTATTAAAAACCAAGCTCGAACAGAATAACATCACTGTGCAACTAGTCAATATTACTGGAAATAAAGACTACTTTTTAACGAATAATAAACAAGATTTTTTACAAAAAACAATTAACAAGCATGATATTTTATTTATAGGTTCACCTGTATATGCACATCATCTTCAATATCATGTTAAGGATTTGATCAAGAATTTACCACGGCCTGTAAATGGATGGAGTAAAATAGCAGTGCCCTTTGTCACCTATGGAGGTATTAATTCTGGAATTGCTTTAGACGAAGCAGGTAAATTACTGCAAAAAAGTGGACGAATAGTTGTTGCAGGCATAAAAGTATCAAGTTCTCATCACATGACTAAAGCTTTCATGAAGGAAGAGTACAATAAAGATCAATTAGAGGATAAATTACTTTTTACTATTGGTGAACTTGTCAAACGAATTAGCTTAGCTGATTTAGCTTCTTTAAAAGATAACTCAAAATATCTTAAATATCAGGACTTAATGATATATTTAAAGGCAGACTTAATATTCAGAGAAAAGATTTGGCATAAAAAAATGTATCCCAAAATAGCCATCAACGATAATCAATGCATTAAATGCGGTAAATGTGTAAAGGTATGTCCTGTATGCCATTTAGAACAGAATAAAGACAAATCTATAATAAGAAACATGAATTCTGAATGCATTCACTGTTTTAATTGCATTTTTGAATGTTCACAAAAAGCAATTACTCCAGTTGGTAACCTTGAGAGAGCAGAAAAATTCATGAAGAGTATGATAAAAAAAGGAAAGGAAGTTCCTGACACTTGCCTATATCCAAAATTATAAATTTCCTTAAGAAGGCAACGATAACACATATATTATTTCTGATGTTCAAAAATCTAAGCCTACAATAGTTTCATATATAAAAGATTGGAATAAACTACTTTTAGAATCACTTAAAGATAACCGTGGTGTTTCTGAAAGTAGTTTTACTGCTGAAACTATTAGACGTATCTTAACAAGTGAGAATTATACATTTAAAAGAGCTCAAGAAAAGCCTAGTAAAGCTGATAAATCAGAACAAGAAGGCTTTAAAAATGAGTATGCTTTAATTTACTGAATCTGCTCTTTCAATGTTGCTTGCATTATTGCTTATCTATACACTCACAGCCTATTCTAACAACGTTATTATACCATTTGTACCATTTACTCTTATCTTTTGTCCATCCTTCAATATATTTGTTACATTTTCAACAGCTACAACCGCAGGTATACCATATTCTCTTGGTACAATTGCTGCATGGGAAGTTGTACTTCCTATTTCAGTAACCGCTGCAGATGCCACCTTAAAAAGAGGTGTCCATATAGGTGAAGTATATACCAGTATATCCCCTTGTTTAGCTAGAAGTATTCCCAGCTTTAAAGCCATTCTATGAAGAACTCCTGCCACCTTCTCTAAATAAAATACACTTTCTTCTCTGATGATTACTGACTTCCTTAACTTCTCCAGAATTTTAATGAATTTATCATACTCAGCTGGTTTTAGTCCTTTCTTTATTACTTCCTTAGCAGCTTCATAATCCTCTTCCTGCTTTTTAAAGCTTTCCTCTGGATTTAGCACAGCAGTATTGCAGAGTAATGCATCAATAATTTCATCAATGGTTTCAGGCTTTTCCTGCCATGTATTCGGAGATAACATTCTTCCTGCACCAATATCTCCATATTCATCTAAAAAACCTTTAAGTTCATTTTTAAAAGCTATACTATCCTTTCCATTTAAAGCCTCCGTTTGTGCTATCTTCATCAGAGTCTTATTTTGAAGGGCAGTTCTAAATGGCAGAGCTCTGAGAAGACTTTCTTTATACTCCTCTGCCTTCTCCTTTCCCACAGCTTTTTTAATTAGTTTACTAAACCTATACTCAGCGAACCCTCCAGGTATGCTAATCACAGAAAATCTTTTATAAACAAGTTTCTCATATTCTTTTAAGGCCTGTTCAATAAGCTTAACAGCTCCTACTGCATCCTTTGTATCTCTTACTGCATTGTCCATCTTTTTAAGCCATACACTAATTTCCTTTGAAAAAGCCTGCCATAAAATATCATTATCTTGGAATAGGCTTTTAATTAACAATTTAGGGCCTTTCCACATTATGGCTGGAGATAACCCTGGTCCCTGATAACTTAACGCTACACATCCGCTTTCCCTTTCCACCGGTCTGTTTTGATTTTTGGGTATCTTAAGCCCTGCATCAGCAAAGGAAGTATATATTCCTTGATAAAAATGACTAAAACAAGCAAAATCTAAGGGTGTATGTGGATAGGTCGAATGCTCCATTACGCTTTGTAGTCCAAAAGGTGCTTTTTTTCCCTGATAAATTATCTTATCTTCAGGGCCAAGAATGTTGAAATTTTCTGAATCAGATATTATTGTAGTAATTGGCCTAGCCTGCAGCAGATATATTTTACCTCCTAGCAGTGCCCACTCCGTATCCATGGGACTTCCATAGTGCTTTTCTACAAGCTTTGCCAGGTTTGCTAACTGCATAAACTCGTCATCACCAAGACAAAATAATTTTCTCTTTGACTTAGGTACTTCTTCTGTAATTGTACCCTTTTCTGTCAGTCTAATGCTAAACTCTTTTGAACCGAGAGTCTTTTCTTTAACCTTTCCTTCCTTTGTTAGAATAAAGGAGTCAGGGGTTATCAGTCCACTAACTACTGATTCTCCAAGACCATATCCAGCACTTATCAATATTTCATCACTATTTCCATTTACAGGATTAGCAGTAAACATTACTCCTGCAGCCTGGGAAGCTATCATAGCTTGGACTACGACAGCAAGATCAACTTCCAGGTGATCAAAATTCATGCTTATTCTGTAAGCTATTGCTTGTGGGGACCAGAGACTTGCCCAACATTTTTTTACATACTTAAAAACTTCCTCTTTTCCATAAACCCCAAGATAAGTCTCATGCTGTCCTGCAAAGGAAGCCGATGGCAAGTCTTCCGCTGTGGCACTGGAGCGCACTGCAACTGACAAATTATCATCAGCTCCAATTTCTTTAGATAAGCTTTCAAAGGCTCTATCCACTTCCTCTTGAACCTCCAAGGGCATTGGCGCTTCTTCAATCCATGAGGATATGCAATTACTTGCCTCAGATATTGCATCAATATCCTGCTCTTTAAGGTTTTCGAGCATTTTTTCTATGCTTTTCTTAAGATTCGAAGCTTCAAGATGAGTACGGTAGGCCCCTGTTATAACTACAAATCCTGGTGGCACAGGAAGACCAGCATTAATCAATTCGCCAAGATTGGCACCCTTGCCTCCTGCTTCATGTAATGAATCTTTATTCAGTTCTTTTAACGTATTTGTATAATCTGACGTATACATTATTTCCTTTTCCTTTAACTTCTTCATACTGTTTGACATATATATTATCTCCTTCATACATCTGTTTGTAATAAAATTTACGTAGACCTCTACCTATTTTGCTAAATAAAAAGCAATATATGCTTTTTATCGTTAAGCTAAATGACCATCCAGATTTTTATATGCTTTAATAAGTAAGTCTAAAAAAATTCTTTTTTCCTCTTCCGACATACCTTCTAATAACTGTTCTTCCGTTTCTTCAAAAATCTCTTCCATCTCTTTTAATATTTTTTTACCTTCGGCTGTAACCTCTATATGAAAAGTACGAGCATCTGATATCCCAGTATTTCGTATGATACAACCTTTTTTTTCCAAACCGTTTAAAAGATTAGTTATAGAAGGACCTTTTAGATTCATAACATATTCCAAGCTTTTACGGGTTATTTCCTTTTCTCTTCTTATTGATCTATCAATTAATTCAAGTAACAAACCTTGCGGCGAAGTCAAATTATACTCTGCTAATTTCTTATCATTGGTATAACGCATCTTTTGAGCAATACTTTTTATAAATAAATCATAAGGATATTCCCAGTCTCCAAATTTCATATTACATCATCCTCACTTTAAATAGGTAGACCTCTACTTAATAATATAAACAAAATACTTAAGTTTGTCAATTTCTCTTTTTTCTTAAAAGTCAGTGTACTTAATAAATTTTTTTGATTATTTTTCTATACTTAGTATAATATTGATATACATGATTATCTATTACACATATAGATAACCACACCAGAAAGTAAATTTATACGCAGGGAGATGTTACCCAAAGCTGAAGGTACATATA
>NZ_JAEEGC010000110.1 GCF_019207025.1 Clostridium thailandense
TTCGGCCGTGAGGATCTATATAATACAGACTAGAATTGCTTTTAAGGGAAAAGAAGTTATGGTATTGAGTTGATTTTTACCAGGTATCTCTAAAAGAAAAGCACCTTTTAAGTGTTGAAGTTCAAGGCTTAAGGGTGCTTTTTTAAATATATTTGTTAAAATTGAAAAACTGCTGGTAAAATTTCAAGTGAAGTCTTTATTTTAAAGGGTTTAGAGGGTATAATGAAAAATGGTAAATAATAATACTTGTCTACTACAAAAGAATTTTAGGAGAGTGATACATCATGCTATTTAATAGAAAAATATTTTATCAGGACATAGTTCCATCGGTAGAAATCAAAAAATTAATAATATTAGTTAAAAAGCTATTACCAGATGTCGTTTTTAATATGGCCAGCTTAGAAGGAAACCCATTTACGTATCCTGAAGTACAAACTTTACTTGATGGGATTACCATAGGTGGACACAAAGTAAGTGATGAGCAGCAAATTTTTAGCATTAGGAATGGATGGAATTATTTATTTGATTTAGTAATTAAAAACGATAAGAAAATTGATATCAATAGTTTCAATAAATTTAATGATATAGTTGCAAAAGATGAAGCTTTAATAAGTGGTGTATTTAGAACAGGTCAAGTTAGAATAGCTGGTACTGAATTTATTCCTCCAAGAGCTGAAGAGTTAGAAAGTATTTTTATAGATGAATTACCTGAGATAATGAAAAGATGTAAAAGTAAAACAGAATTAGCTTTTGAAATATTTCTATGGGGAGCCTTAAATCAATTTTATTATGATGGAAACAAAAGAACTTCTAGGTTAGTATCTAATTTGATTTTAATATCAAATGGGCAAGGAATATTTAATATAAAGGCAAAGGACAGATTGCAATTTAATACTTTAATGATTGATTTTTACAATACAAGAGAAGCTGATAGTATATTCAAGTTTTTCTATAATAATTGCTTAGAAAGATATTAAATAAATTTGAAAAACTGCTGGTAAAATCTTAAGTAAAGCCATATTTGCACGATTGGATTATAGATAAATAAGATCGACACTTAACTTATAAAAAATATTTATTGGTAGCAGTTAACACAAGTTAAATATCTTTTAGAGGACAGAGGACAATTGACAGAGGACAGTGAAGGAGGATTTTTTTTCCGCTTCACTACGAAAAATCTTTAATTTTAAAAAACTTCTGTTCTCTTGTTTCTATGGAGCTCTATATGTTTAAGCGATGTTTTGCCTTAGCGAAACAAGCCTAAAAAAATAAATTAATTTTCTGACGTAAGGAAGAAAACTCACCTTCACTGTCCTCTGTCCTATGTAAATTGTCCTCTAGAAATACATTTATATATTCCAAACATTACCAATAACTCTGATAGTATAAGTTAGGGTATCTATATATGAGCAAAATTTAAAATTTATATTATTTAAAATTAACGTATAAAGTTAGTAACAGCTCTAGGTTCTTTATCAGGTAATTTAACTCCTGTTTCCTTACCTGCTTGTATACAGTTTAAAAGCCATGCCATGTTTTTACCAAGAGTTCTCATTGTTTGCATTCCTTCTAAATCTTGTTTTACTTCTTCAGGAGTATTTCCATGAACCATATTCCAATACTGAGAAGATACAATAGGCATATTGGAAATTGTAAAATATTTATTTAACTGTTCAAAAGCTGCAGTTGAACCGCCACGGCGACAGCTTACAATTGCAGCGCCGGGTTTATACTGAAAAACATTTCCAGCGTAAAAAAATCTGTCTAAAAAAGAGGTTATTTGGCCAGATGCACTTGCATAATGTACAGGAGAGCCAAAAACAAAACCATCAACAGTCTTAGCTTTTTCCAAAGCAATATTTACAGTATCATCATTAAATACACATAAACCATCAGTCTTAGAGCATCCACCACAAGCCATACAGCCACGAATAGGTTTGCTTCCAACATGAAAAATCTCTGTTTCAATTCCATTGATTTCTAATTCCTTTGCTACTTCAGCTAAAGCAGTATAAGTACAGCCATTAATTTTAGGACTTCCATTAATAAGTAACACTTTCATATAATCATGCCTCACTTTAATAATATTTATATATTCATATATAATATTATTTTAAAATGAGAGTATCTTTTTTACAAGTGCACACATTTTTGTGATATAGTATCTAAAAGTATACTATAAAATGATAGTAAGTAATGGCTGCAGGAGAACATTACTTTCATACTATCTTATATAATTTACTACATTTAAGTTTCTTTTAGGGGCAGTTAGTTCTTTGTTTAGTACTTTGTATCCTAAAGCTACACCATAATAAGGTTCATATCCATCTGGAATGCCAAGTTTTTTGATTTCATCTTCTAGTTTAAAGAAAAATGTTATCAGACCAATCCAGACAGAACCAATATTTAAGCTTTCTGCTGCTAGGAGCATATTTTGTATTGCTGCAGAGCAATCGACCTTTGGAGAAAGTGCGTTTTTATTACCAGATACAATAATTAATGTTGGAGCATCATACGCCAGGTTCATTTTGGAATTTAATCCTATATTTTTAATCCAATCAATTTGTGATTTTGTCATTAACTCCTTAGATTTGTCACTAATGTGTTGTATTATTTCTTTGTTTTGAATAACAGTAAAGTGCCATGGCTGGTCATTATGACCAGAGGGTGCGTAAATACCAGATTCGATAATTAAATCTAAATCTTCTTGTTTTATTTGTGTAGGTAAGTAAGCTCTTACACTTCTTCTATTTTTTATTGCATTTAAAACTTCATTCATATAATTTCTTCCTTCCTTGTTGATTTTATAAAATAATATCATTAAAACCACTATTATAAAAGTACGCACAAATTTGATATGTAATATCAAAAATGATACTATTTAAATTAGGTATAAAAATATATAATTTAAAAATGTAATAGGAGAGAAAATTAATGTCAAAATCAATTAATTTAGAATCAGAGTGTCCTATGAATTTAACTATAAATATACTTAGTGGAAAGTGGAAATTATCAATTCTATGGCATTTATCAAAAGGAACTATTAGATTTAATGAATTACAAAGAAAATTAGGTAATATTACTCAAAGGACATTGACAATGCAATTAAGAGAGCTGGAAAAAGGTGGAATAATTTATAGGGAAGTCTATCCGGAGTCACCACCAAGAGTGGAATATGGCCTCACTAATATTGGAAAAAGCATGCAGCCTATATTAAGTGCCATGTGTGAATGGGGAAAAACTTATAAAATCCATGATCTATTCTAAATTATGTTAATAGCTGGGACGAAGGACTTCAACCTTATTGGATAAATACCAGCAGTAATGATTTAGTGAAAAAACTTATAGCACGGGGAATTAAGAATATAATAGAAGTTGGTATTGCTTCTGAAGGAAAAGAGGTTATGGTATTAACTTGATTTTTACCAGGTAGCTCTAAAAGTAAAGTGCCTTTTAAGCGTTGAAGTTCAAGGTTTAAAGGCACTTTTTAAAATATATTTATTAAAATTGAAAAACAGGTGGTAAAATTTTAAGGAAAGGCTTTATTTTAAAGGGTTTAGAGGGTATAATAAAAAATAAGAATGGCTATTTTACAGTGGTTGAACCTTAACATGAGATGTATTTAAATGAACTTAAAAAGCAATTTAAAAACGGTGTGAATAGGTTGAACCTTAACATGAGATGTATTTAAATTTATCTTTATTATAGAATATAATTGATTTTTCTGTGTTGAACCTTAACATGAGATGTATTTAAATTCTACACTAATACCTTCAATTGGCATCTGTGCTGTTTGTTGAACCTTAACATGAGATGTATTTAAATCTTAAGCTAATATATTATTAGTTTTCGCGTTATTTCCAAGTATATCTGTATATAATATCTGTTCTTGCCAATTTATAATGATAAAGGCTGTGTATTTAGGAAGTTATATCCCTTTGTGCACAGCCTTTATATATTTTTTGTAGTAATAACAGTCTTCTATCTTGTTTTAAGATTGAGGAGGGGTATAATGATAAATCATACAATTGAAACAAATATTTGAAGATGGTATAATTTTAGACAGTATATGAATTATATTGTAGTAAAATGAAGAAAAGGAGGATAAGTTGTTGGAGTGTAATAACTTGATATATGCATTTGCTAAATATCTGAAAAATATTGATAAACAAAGATATAATAAATTATTAAATATATTTTCAATTAATAACAATGATAATGTAGAAAAGGCATATAGTGCAGCTATAGGTAATCAGAAAATTGAAATGGGAAAGAACTCTATTTATAAATTGAGAAACATATTATCGAATTCTGATAACAGTTATTTCTCATTTAGAGAATTAAAATTAGACTTTGATTCATTAAAGAAAAGCAAAAAAGAAGATAACACCATTGAAAGATGTGTTTGGAATAATTATATAGATGATGTACTTAATAAACTTGAATCAAGTAAGGATAATTTTAAAAAAGTTTATTATATATGCATGAAGTATTTAAGTAATATTCCTGCTGTTAACAAAGAAAATTGTGATATTTCACTATTTGATATTTGTAAAATAACCTCAGCTATAGTAAAGTGTCAGGAAAAAAATCATAACGAATTCCTATTGATAAAAGGTGATTTTTCTGGAATACAAAATTTTATATATAAAACTAAGAAAGCAGATGCTTTAAAAACTTTAAAAGCACATTCTCTTTATTTGACTCTTCTGCAGGATTTATGTTCAAAGTATATAGTTAGAAAACTTGACCTTAATATTACTAATATTTTGTATAGTGGTGGAGGAAATTTTTATATTATAGCAAGCAAAGAGAATATAGAAGCGTTTAAAAAAATAAGAGAAGAGTTAAGTAAAATTTTGCTTAATGCTCATAATGGAGAACTTTATTTAGCTCTGGCAGAAGTTGAATTTACATTAAATGATTTTAATAGCTTTGAAGAAGTTTGGAAGAAAGTTGGGGACAGTGTAGGAAAAATTAAGAATAAGAAATGGAATGAAGTAGGTCTTAAAGAAAATTTTAAAAAAATATTTGGACCTATAGATGATGGCGGAAGATTAAATCAAACATGCAGCATTTGTAATTGTATATCTGAAAAATTAGATGAAGAGAAAAGATGTCCATTATGCCAATCATATATAGAATTGATAGAAGGTGCAAGAAATAAAAAGTACTATATAGAAGAAGAGATAGAGTTTGATTTGATAAAAGATACATATGATAAAGTAACGGATATATTCAAATCGTTAGGCTATAATATTTTTTTTACTGAAGACTTTTATAGAGTAAATGAAAAAACTACAATATATTCAATTAATGATTTTGGCAATGATGCTGTAGATGGCTATATTTTTAAAAGTGTAAAGCTTAGTACTAATTCATTAGACGAAATGGTGGCAAGCAGCCAGTTATTAGGAGATAATAAAATTGGTGTTATTAAATTAGATGTTGATAACCTTGGAAGTTTATTTATTAACACAAAAAGTATTGGACAAGTTATTGGGCTGAGCAGAAATATTTCTACATTTTTTGAGGGTTTTGTTGAAAAAACTATAGAAAATAATTATATTCCTGAAAAGTGCAGACAGTATTTAAAAACTAAAAATTGGAAAGAAAAGATTACAATAATTTATGCAGGTGGTGATGATACCTTTGTAGTAGGAAGATACGAGGAGGTATTTGAATTTGCATATGTACTTAGAGAAGTATTTAGAACATTTGTAGATTGTAAAGATAAAACTTTTTCAGCTGGCGTAGGAATGTTTAATTCAGATTTTCCTATTCTTAAAACAGCTGAAATCACAGAAGATTTCTTATGTAGAGGAAAGTTAACAGAAGGAAAAGATAAAATATGTTTTCTTGGAGAAATTTTTACATGGGAGCAATATTTAGAACTAATTAAATTAAAAAACCTTATTGAGAAAATATATGGGAAAACAAAAAGCAAAAGCATATTTGAAAAAATAGATAAAAGTACTAAAGGCTTTAAGGCTGTTTTTAAAAAAGGTGATAAAAATGTGAACTATATAAAAATGTATAGATTAGCATATTACTTAAGAGATTTGAAGACTGATGAGAATATTGAAATGATTGAAAGTTTAGTAGAACAATATGAAAATATATGTTTAAGTGCAATAACAAAATCAGATTTGAGTAAACAAGCTATGATAATACCGTTTGCTAATAAATGGGCACAATGTAATTGTAGACATATAACAGGAGGAGATAAGATTGTATAACAATGAAAAGTATTTTAGTGAAATTATACTTAGAATTACAAGCTTAACAGATGAATATGATAGTTATATATATAAATGCAAAAAATATGCAGAATATTTAAGAAATGAAAAATTAACTACTTCACAAATAAGGAAAATATACAGCGATATTATGAATGCTAAAACAGCAATGGATTTGAAGAGACTAAGACCAAGACTTGCGTATATAAGAGGAAAAAGCGAAAATAGTCGTGCTAAATATGCTATAAGAAGTTTAATTGATATTTTGGACAAAGGTATTGAAAGCTTAAATGTCAATGATAATGAAGAAGAAATAAAATCCTTAAAAGAATTTATTGAAACTATAGTGGCTTATAGAAAATACTATGGTGATAATACATAAAGGAGGAGAATTATTAAAATGATAGGTAGATTAATTATAAATGCTGATTTAGTTGTTAAAACAGGATTACATATAGGTGGAGGAAGCTCAAGTGTGGAAATTGGTGGAATAGATAATAGTGTGATAAAAAGTCATAAAGGAGAGCCTTATATTCCAGGTTCGTCTTTAAAAGGCAAGCTTAGAAGCCTCACAGAACTTGCCCATAATAAAATGAGCAAAAATGAAAAAGGAGAAAATCTTCCTTGTGATTGTGGAGAGTGTTTTGTTTGTAAAATATATGGGATTTCTGCTAGTGAAAAAAACAAGAGTTTAGATAGATTTCCCACAAGAATTATAGTAAGGGATGCCTTTTTAAAAAAGAATATAGCTGAAGACATGAGAAAAAAAGAAGGAGATTTTAAAGATTTAGAATTAAGCTATACAGAATCAAAATGGGAAAACTCAATAGACAGGCTAACTTCTAAAGCAAATCCAAGACTTTTTGAAAGAGTTCCAGAAGGAGCCATATTTGATCTAGAAATAGTTTATACAATATATAACGAAAGAGATATTGATAATATTAAACGCTTAATGGAAGGATTTCAGTTTCTTGAAGATGATTATTTAGGGGGAAATGGTACAAGAGGATATGGAAAAGTTAAATTAGAAAATATTAAATTTTTTACAAAAACAATAAATGATTATACAAGTAAGCAATTTGGGGATATTAAAGCTTCTGTAAATGAAATTGATGATATTTGGTTTGGTAAGTTAAAAGAACAAATGATTGATGCTAAGTAGGTGGTAAAATGAAGAAGGTTACATTAAGCTTTAAAGATAATGCAAAATTTCATATTGGTGAAGAACTATATGATTATATATCCTCTGACAAATTGTATTCTATGATTATTAATGCGTTATCTTATGTAATTTCAGCTGATGAACTAAATGGCATAATAAATTTAATAAATAAAAAAGTGAGAATATCATCAGCTTTTTTGGGAATAAAAATAACTAAAAATAATGTATCAAAGAATATAGATTTTTTACCTAAGCCTTATTTACTAATTAAGGAAAAAGAAATTTCAAAGGAAATAGAAGAAGAAAATTTGCTGAATAGAAAAAAATACAAAAATATTATGTGGATATCACACCAGTCTTTTGGAAGCTTAAGCGAAAGATATGATTTAAAGGAAGATACAATTGATTATAGTTTTAAGAATGGATTTATTGTTGACGGAAAATATTATATAGAAAACAATGAAGTAGAAGATGATGTTAGAAAAGTATTAGAAGATTATACTCCAATACAAAAAGATATGCTTCAAAAAAATACCATTGATAGATATACTAAAGAGTCTATAAATACTTACTATGATTCCTTTAGCATATTATCTACTAAGGAAGCAGAAGGAATAAGAATAGAGCCATATTTTTATTTTTTCATAGAGGATAACGAAGAAATATTAAAAGATAAATACATTCAAGCTCTTCAATTTATATCAATAGGTGGAAAAAGGTCTTTAGGTGCAGGAGTAATTGAAGAAATTATTGTGAGTGATTATAAATTTAATATTTATGATAACCAGAAAATATATGTGAATATTTCTATGGTTTATCCTGAAGAAAGAGACTTAAGCAGTATAAGCAAATATTCTTTAGAAAACAGAAATGGATTTATTTTTTCAAAAAAATCAACAAGTATAAAGAAGCCAGCATTGAGACTGATAAAGGAAGGTAGTATTTTCACTGGAAAAGTAGAAGGGGATATTTATACTTTTAAAGTAGAGGGCATTAATCATAGTATATATGTTTATGGTAAAGCGTTTTTGTGTCCATTTGGGGGTGAGAGATAGTGGAGCATTTACAGAAGGATATACTAAACTTGGAAATAAAAACACTTTCACCTGTTGCAATTTTAGATGATAGTAATAGTAAATTAAGCCCTTATATAGATATTGTAAAAGACAAAGATGATTTTATTTTACTGGATATTGATAAAATTTCAGATATTCTTATTAAAGATGAAGAATATTATAATAAATATTTACAGATTTTACGTAATAATAGAAGTAATAGTAGGGATAAATATACTATAAGAAATCTATTGCAGGATAAGCATATAAAGCTGGAAGAGGTTGAGGCTGGTAGAATTAAATGTGGCTGCAATATAAAAGGAAATGTTGAAATAAATACATGCATTAAATCTAAAGGGATACCATATATACCAGGAAGTTCTTTAAAAGGCTGTATTAGAACAGCTATTTTATACAACAAAATAGATAAAAATGATATTGTAGGTAAAAAAACAATATTTACAAGAGAATATATAGGACAAGATATATTTAGAAAAAATCCTAAAAGTGTTCAAGAAGACATTTTTAAAAATCTAATAATAAGAGATACAGAAATAGATAGCAATATACAAACCTCTATATATGAAGCTAGAAGTATAAATATATATAAGGATATTAATTCTGAAAAATTGAATTTAGATATGAAGATACTCCTAGAGTGTATAGATAAAAAACAAACACTAAATTCTCAAATAGTATTAAAGGGTAATGATTTTACAAAAGAGGATTTGTTTTATAAAATAAATGATTTTTATGAGAAGGTTGTAAATAAAGAACTAGAAGAGATCTGTAAAGTTAGATTTAATGAAAAAGATATACTTATAAATGAGTATAATCTTTTATTAGAGAAAATAAAAAAATTTAAAAAGGACAAAAATGGGTTTATAGCTAGAGTTGGGAAATTAAAAGGTTTCTTTAGTAATACCTTAGCAGCGGAACTTAGTGATAATGAAATTTATAGTCTTGTAATAGACCAAAAGAAGAAAAGAAAAAAAGGTGAATTTCCTACAACTAAATGGGTGATTTCAAGTGATAATGACATAAGGGGAACTTTTGGATGGATTGAGGTGAAGGAAATATGAAACAAAATATATTAGTTACGAATTTAGGAAATCGGGATCTTCAAATACATAAAGATAATATTGAAGCAATTAAAGAATTATATAATGATGATGAAGAAATGAAAGAGGTTTTAGATAAAGGGAGACTAGAGAATGACAGCTACATGGTATTCTCTAAGTGTTTTAGAGAATTAACCCAAAAAATATTAGAGCATTATCCTAAAGGAATTAAATATATTGATTTTCCTATAATTAAATCTATTATTAAAAAGATTGAAGGGGATTTAGAAGAGGAAAAGTTACAAAAAATTATTTTGATGATAACAGATCAGGAAGATATAAATTATAATGGACAAGATACTGTATATTTAGGGGAGATAATAAAGAAATTACATAGTGATAAAAAATTAGAAATAGGATTGAATCAATCAAAAGATAATATAGAAATAGTTAGTTTTTGTACAAAATCAAATCCTTCTGATTATGATGAGATGAGAAAGTTCTATCAAGAAAAATTAAGTAAAGAATATGATTCAAATAAAATTTTCTTAAATATAACAGGTGGTACACCAGCCATGGCTTTTGGGCTATTATATAATACAAGTATAAATGCAAGCTGTAGAGTTATACCATTTTATACAAAACAGAATACTAATAGATCAGTAAAATTTAATGTATCTGAAACTATTAGAAAAGATGATGACAAAAAGCAGATATGTGAATTTATTACTAAAAATGACTATATGGCGGCGAAGATATTACTTGAGAAATATAATAAATATGGAGTTTCAGAGAAGAAATATGAAACGGCTTTAAATATGATAAAGGCAGCACATGCACGAATTCAATTTGATTTTAAAAATGCAAGCATATATATAGAAAAGGCAGAAGATTATGATAGTGGAAGTAGGTCCATTTGTGATAAATTTATATATTTCATAAAGGAACTACAGAACAATGAAAAAATATATTTATTAAATGAATTGAAAAATAATGCTATATATGAATATGAGAATGGAGCATATACTGATTTTCTTGGACGTGTCTTTAGAATGGAGGAAGATATATATCGATCCATTCTAATTAAGAAAGATATATTGAGAATAAATGAAAATGATAATTTAAAGCTTAATAATAAAGCTGAATTAGAAAGTGCAGGAATTGTTGTTAAGGGGAAACTTAATGTGCCACAAATGAGCAAAATATTAGATGCAATTTTAGAAAAAGAAAGTGAAGAATATAAATTATATGTTCATTGTACTAAAATGGATAAATTAAGGCAAATAAGAAACGATAGTGTACTAGCACATGGATATAAAGGAGTATCAAAAGACGAAATAGATGGAGAAATAGGAAATGCTATTGAATTTTTAGATAGTAGGATATTGCAGTATAAAAATATATATAATATTGAAATTAATGACGATAATTTTTATGATAAAAATGGTGAATTTAACAGCCATTTGAGAGAGCTTATAGAGGAGATATAAAATGAATTTCTATGAACTAAAAATAATGGTAAAGCTATCAATGGATATGAATTTTGTTGACGTTCCCTATAATATAGGTGTATTTATAAATAATTCTATGTTAAAGACAGCTTTACTGAAAAAATTCCATGAAGAAAAGTTTTATAAATATGTATTTGATACTTTTTATCCAATAGAAAGGGACAAGGTATATAAAAAAGATAAAATATACTCTTTCCGACTTAGAAGCATGAATATTCAATTGCTAAATAAAATGGCAATAGCTATTTACAATCATAATTATAATAATATTAAAGCTATAGATGTTGATTTAAAAATGGAAGAAGTAGATAAAATCAATGAAATATATACTTTAAAACCTGTTATTGTTACTATAGACAGTAAGCCATGGCTTAAAGAAAAATATTCAGTAGATTTGTTAGTGAAAAGGTTAAACGATAATTTAGAGAAAAAACTTAATCAAATTGGAGAAGAATGTGGAGTTATGGCATCAGGTACGTTTATTAGTGAAATAGAAATTTTGAATAAATTTCCTATGAAATATAGCTATAAATCCATTAATCTATTGGGAAATAAAGTGCAGATAAAGGTTAATCAAGATGAATTTAGTCAGAAAAAGGCTTTAGCAGCTATTGCTTTGGGCTTAGGAGAAAAAGGCAGTAGTCTTGGAGCTGGTTTTTGTGATTATAAATAATATTTTACCAACCTTAATTTAAAATAAAGTGCATTTTAAGTCTTGATATTCAAGGCTTAAAGGTATTTTTTAAAACACATTTGGTGAAATTGAAAAACAGCTGGTAAAATTTTAAGGAAAGTGTTTATTTTAAACGGTTTAGAGGGTATAATAAAAATAGAAAATGGCTATTTTACAGTGGTTGAACCTTAACATAAGATGTATTTAAATAACGCTTCAAATTTATCTACATTCAAAGAAGCTATTGTTGAACCTTAACATAAGATGTATTTAAATAAGTCAGACGAGGCTAGTTTTTGTAAATGGGCCAAGGGTTGAACCTTAACATAAGATGTATTTAAATAACAAGATCACGGGCCTGGCTAAGTTTGGTTTTGCGGTTGAACCTTAACATAGAATGTTATTATACACAATATTGGAGTGTTGATATTGCTATAAAAATTAGTAGTAGCCTTTACTTTTTATAAATGTTTAAACTTATAGAATTCATGTTAAAATAATTATTAAGGAAGGAAGTGATTAGGTGAAAAAAATTCCTATTGGTATAAGTGATTTTAAAAAGTTAGTAAGTGAAAAGTACTATTTTGTTGATAAAAGTCCATTAATAAAAGAAATTTTAGAGGATGGTAGTGAAGTTATATTGTTGCCAAGACCAAGGCGTTTTGGGAAAACTATAAATATGAGTATGCTTAAGTATTTCTTTGAGAAAACTGATGAGGATAACAGTTTTCTTTTTAAAGATTTAAATATATATAAACATAAAAATAGCATGGAAAATCAAGGAAAATATCCTGTGATTTATATATCATTTAAAGATCTAAAAGATAAGGATTTTAATAAATGTTATGAAAAAATAAAGGACCTTATAAGTGAACAATATGATAGATTCAGCTATGTAGTAGAAAAGTTAAGTGAAGTGGATAAAATTTATTATAATGACATTTTGTTTAAAAAGGCATCACAAGCACAATATGAAGCTAGTATTAAAAATTTAAGTAAATTTTTATGCAAATATTATGAAACTAAAGTTATAATGCTAATGGATGAATATGATGTACCTATCCAAAGTGCTTATTTAAATGATTATTATGAAGACATAATTGAATTTATGAGAAATTTTTTAAGTGGAGGAGTTAAAGATAATGAATACCTTGCAAAAGCAGTAATGACAGGTATTCTTAGAATTGCAAAAGAAAGTATATTTTCAGGTCTTAACAATATAAGTGTTTATAGCATTTTGAAAAATAAATACAGCAGTTATTTTGGATTTTCAGAAAAGGAAATAGAAGAAATTTTCCAATATTATAAAGTGGAATTTAAATTAGATGAAGTAAAAAGCTGGTACAATGGTTATGTGTTTGGAGAGAATATAATATATAATCCATGGTCTATTCTAAATTATGTTAATAATTGGGATGAAGGACTTCAACCTTATTGGATAAATACCAGTAGTAACGATTTAGTGAAAAAGCTTATAACAAAAGGAGGGCAGCAGCTTAAAAGTGAGCTTGAGGATTTAGTTCAAAATAAAATTATAAGTAAAGAAATAAATGAAAACATTGAAATGAAGGAAATAGATAAAAGTACAGAAAATGTATGGAGTTTTCTTCTTCTTAGTGGATATTTAAAAACAGTAAAGAAAAATAGAAAAGCTGATGGAAGACTTGTATGTGATTTAGCTGTACCAAATTTAGAAGTTAAGTATTTATATAATGAAATAATAATGAGTTGGTTTAAAGAAACTTTAAATAATGATCGTTTTAACTTTATGTTAGAAAGCCTTATAAGAGGTGATATAAAAACTTTTGGTAAAATACTGAAGGATTTTGTTTTAAGCAGTGTAAGTTATTTTGATGTAGGAGGCAGAGAAAGTGAAAAGGTGTATCACGCCTTT
>NZ_JAEEGC010000111.1 GCF_019207025.1 Clostridium thailandense
ACATATAAAAAATTTTTTATCAATCTTAGCGAAGTATTTTAGAAAATCTTAGAGCTCTTGATATGTCTGAGGTACGAGTTTATCAAGGGTTCTTAGATTTTTAAAATACTGAGCTTTAGATTGATTAAAATTTTTTATAGTGCCGAAGTCTGGTAACATATCTCGCAGAATAAGTCTACTTTCTGCCATACTTACCTAAGTGCGACAGCCCCCTCTCCTCGATTCATTAATTTATTTTATAAAGACTTTCTGTGTATTTTATCTTTATTAATTACTTAAAATTATCTACAGCTGCCCTTTCAATCGCAAGTCCATTGGTATAACGCTTCATGAATTCATCAAAGCCTGCCACGTCCTTAGAATCTGGATCAACCTTTGTACCAACTTTTCCTGCAAATACTTTCCGTGTTAAATAATCATCTAATGTCTCATTTTCAGATTTGTTAAGCATATAAGATGCAAGTAATGCCATTCCCCATGCTCCACCTTCTCCAGCAGTTTCCATAACAGAAACAGGAGCATCTATAGCCGCAGCCATAATCTTTTGTCCTACATCTTTAGTTTTAAATAAGCCACCGTGACCTAAGATTTCATCAACCTTAACGCCTTCCTCTTTAAGAAGAATATCCAACCCGGTTTTTAATGCGCCTAAGGATGTAAATAAATTTACACGCATAAAATTAGCTAGATTAAATTTACTTTCTGGTGTACGCACAAATAATGGACGTCCTTCTTCAAAATGAGTTATATGTTCACCTGAAAAATAATTATAAGCCAATAATCCGCCACAATCTGAATCTCCTTCAAGTGCCTTATTATATAAAGTTGCAAACAACTTATTCATATCAACTTCTACACCCATTGCTTCAGCAACTTCTTTAAATAACCCAACCCATGCATTAAGATCTGATGTGCAGTTATTACAGTGAACCATAGCTACTAGATTACCAGTGGGGGTTGTAACTAAATCAATTTCTTCATATGCTTTTGACAATTCCTTTTCAAGCACAATCATTGCAAAAACAGACGTTCCAGCTGAAACATTACCAGTACGCTTTGCAATACTATTTGTTGCAACCATACCTGTTCCTGCATCACCTTCTGGAGGACAAAGCGGAATACCTGATTTCAATTGCCCTGTAACATCTAAGAGCTTTGCTCCTTCCTCTGTAAGAACCCCAGCATCTTCACCCGCTAATAGAACCTTTGGCATAATATCTCCAAGCTTCCATGAGAAGTTTTTAGAAGCAATTAATTCATCGAACTGCTTAATCATATTTGCATTATAGTTTTTTGTATCTATATCAATAGGGAACATTCCTGATGCTTCACCCACACCTATAACTTTCTCACCTGTTAGCTTCCAGTGTATATATCCTTCCAAGGTTGTTTGGAAACTAATATCAGCAACATGCTCTTCCTCATTTAAAATTGCTTGATAAAGGTGAGCAATACTCCATCTTTGAGGAATGTGGTAGTTAAAAAGCTTAGTCAATTCTTCTGAGGCCTTTTTAGTAATAGTATTACGCCATGTACGGAATGGTACTAAAAGTTCTTCCTCTTTGTTGAAAACCATGTATCCATGCATCATAGCGCTAAAACCAATTGCACCAATAGTTTGAAGGGTTACTCCATATTGCGCTCTTACATCACTCGCCATCTTCTGATAACTATCCTGTACACCTTCCCATATATCCTCTAAGCTGTATGTCCAGATATTGTTAACATATCTATTTTCCCAGTCGTGGCTGCCAGAAGCGATAGGTACATTATCTTCGCCAATCAGAATCGCTTTAATTCTAGTTGAACCAAGTTCAATACCAAGTACTGTTTTTCCGTTAATAATGGAATTTTTGATATCATTCATTTTTTAACCCTCCATAAAATATTTTCAATTATTAATATTTATATTATGTGAACTGATAACTTTTTTTAAACACTTACAAACGTTTTCTTAATGAATATATATTTACCATTCACACATTATGTACGTACAATTTATTATAGAACTTTTATACCCTTGTTGCTGCTAATGTTACATTCATATGAAACTTTTGCTTGTTTTATTCATTGTTAAAATGCACACTTTTAATATTACTTTATCATAAATAGAATAATATCCACATAAAACAAAAATTTGTACGTACAATTCGTACTATCATTTTACTACTAAAACAATAATTAAGCAATATTATTTTAATTTAAATTCAAAATTTTTAGTTATTGTATCCAATCAAAAATCTTTATCTATATAGAACAATATACCATTTTGTATAATAAAAAAAGAGCCAATGCGGGCTCATTTTTATTATAGATACTCACATCAGACTAATTTGCATTCTTAGGATTTGACGCATATCTTCTTACTATAAGTATATCTACACTTCTATTTTTTGATCTTCCATCCGCCGTTGAATTATTATATTTAGCTTTAAATTCTCCATATGCTTGAATTGAAAATTTATCTTGAGCAATATGGCATTTATCAACCATAAAGTTCATAACATTTGACGCACGCATATAACTCAAGTCCCAATTAGAACGAAACTTTTCATTTTTTATTGGAACATTATCTGTATGTCCACTAATCTTTATTTCATTGTCTAAATCCTTTATCATATTTGATATTTTAGTAAGTACTGGAGTAAACCCATTTAATATGTCTGCTTGTCCTGAATTAAAGAGTACTGTGTCTTGTATTGTTATATCCAAGCCTTCACCATTAAGGTCAACTTTTACTTTATCTGTATATCCATCTTTTTTAATATCTTCCTCCAACATGTTTTTGACTCGAAGCATCTTATCCTGTTCAATTACACCACTTGCTTCGTTTAATGTAATAGCATCATCTATTTTTAAAGTATCCCCACTACTACCGTTACTTTGTAAAGCTCCAGCACCACCTGAGAAAATAATATCAAATTGATGACTAAGCTGTTTTGCTTTTTGATTATCTACTTTACTCATAGCAAACATAACTATAAAAAGTGCCAATAACAGTGTCATCATATCAGAATAAGGGAGCAGCCATGTTTCATCAACATGTTCTTCATGATGTTGTTTTTTACCTCTCATCATTAATCTCCTTTAAATTTAATTACTACTACTTGCAGTTTCAAATTTTTTTCTATCTTTAGGACTTAACATACTTAAAAGTTTTCTCTCAATAGTTTTTGGATTTTTTCCTTCTTGAATTGCTAAAATACCTTCTAATATTATCTGCTTATTACTAACTTCTTCATGTGACTTCCTTTTTAATCTGGATGACAAAGGATGCCAAATAACATATCCAAAGAAGATTCCATAGATAGTAGCTACGAAAGCAGCACTTATAGATTCCCCCAGCTTTGCTGTATCATTTAGATTTCCAAGTGCACCAATCAATCCTATAACTGCCCCTAAAACTCCAAGCGTTGGAGAAGCACCACCTGCTGTTGTAAAAATTGAAGCACCACCTCGATGTCTTTCTTCCATTGCCTCAATTTCATCTGATAGGACTTGTTTAATATATTCAGGCTCAGTACCATCAACTACCATCTCTAATCCTTGTTTCATAAATACATTGCTCATGTCCTGAATCTTACCTTCTAGAGACAATAATCCATTTTTTCTAGTTTCATGTGCCATTTCAATCATTTGCTTAATTATTTCTATAGGATCTTCTTTTCCTTTTTCTCTGAAAGCAACTCCAAACAATTTAGGTATATTAAGAAAATCCTTTTTGGGAAAAGAGTTCATTACCGCTGCTGCTGTACCTACAAGAATTACTATAACTGCCTCACCATTGAGTAGTATGGCTACCGTTGCACCTTTTAGGAGCAATCCTGTACTTACAGCAAACAATCCAACAACAATACCTATAATTAAGAATATGTCCATTTTTCACCTCTATAGATAATATGATTCAAGAAATTTGTCGATGCTTATGTTAATTTGTAAATTTCTCGTACAATTTATATTACCATATTACTAATCATATGAAAACTACTTTATTACATATTATTCTATAAATATAATTTAAAAGAATAAAACCAAAAAGTTGACTTATACATAAGCCAACTTTTGGGTTCTTTGCCCTGTAATTTACTTCTTATCCTTAGAACGTATATCTACCCATACTGCTAGTAAAAGAATTAGTCCTTTTACGATATACTGCCAGAATGGTTGAGTATTTAACATACTCATTCCGTTATCAATTGTAGCCATAACTAAAGCTCCAACTAAAGCTCCAGCAACACTTCCTGTACCACCAGCTAGGCTTGCACCACCTATTACACAAGATGCTATTGCGTCAAGTTCTGCATTTGTTCCTGCTGAAACTGAGCCTGCATTTAGTCTTGAAGTAAGTAGTATACCAGCAATTGCTGCGAGTAATCCATTGAATGCATATATCATTAACATTTGTTTGTTTACATTTATACCTGAAAGCTTAGCAGCTTCTTTATTTCCGCCAATTGCATATATTCTTCTTCCAAAAACTGTACTGCTTGCCATGTATGAGAACACTATAGCAAATATACCCATTATGAAGACTGGTAATGGAAACCCTGAATAATCATTAAGTATTGCAACGACAGCAGTTACTCCTACACCAATCAAAGCAACCTTTATTATATCGTTTCTCATTGGAGCAACTTCCAATCCATATTTAAGCTTCTTTTTTCTGCTATTGTTTATTAAGTAAATGCTTATTACAATGGTAACCACAGCAATTACATAACCTACTACATTTGGAAAATATGATTGTCCAACTACTTTCATGCTTTCCGACAAAGGAGCTATAGTATTTCCTTTACTTATTCCTATTAAAATTCCTCTAAAAACTAGCATTCCTGCTAAGGTTACTATGAAAGATGGTACTTTTTTATATGCTACCCAAAAGCCATTCCAAAAACCAAGTACAAGACCAAGTATAAGTGTTATAATTATAGTTGGCACTGCTCCCATGTTAAACCATACATTTAGAATAGCTGCTATTCCTCCAAGTAAGCCCAGCATAGAACCAACTGACAAATCAATTTCTCCTAAAATAATTACAAAAACCATGCCTATTGCCAATATTCCAGTAGTAGACATTTGTCTTAACAAGTTAGATAGATTTCTTGTAGATAAGAAATTTCCACCTGTAGTAACCGTAAATATTGCCCATATAACAACTAATGCTATAAGCATTGTATACATTTTAGATTTTAATATTCCGCTTTTTTTAGTTTTATTTTTCACTGTCACTGTTTCTACTTTACCTTCCATTACCATTACCCCCAATCGCACATTGCATAATCGTTTCCTGTGTTAGATCTATATTATCAAAATCTCCTTTGATTTCTCCTTCATGCATTACAAGTACCCTATCACTTATACCTAAAACCTCTGGTAATTCTGAAGACACCATAATAATTGAGATTCCCATTTTTACTAACTTGAACATTAGCTTATATATTTCATATTTGGCTCCTACATCAATTCCTCTAGTAGGCTCATCTAATATCAAAACCTGAGGTCCTATTAATAAATTTTTTGCTAGTACAACCTTTTGTTGGTTTCCTCCACTTAAACTCTTTACGTCCAAATCTATGCTGGATGTTTTTATCTTTAGCTCATCTACAAGTCTCGTAACATCAATAATTTCAGTATCCTTATTTAAATAATCCAGCTTTCCTTGATATTTTATTAAATTAGCAAGGGTGATATTATTTCTAACTGACATAATACTAACTATGCCGTGTCTTTTTCTATCTTCAGGAACCATTGCAATTCCTTTTTTCAAAGCCTCATCAGGGTTACTTATGTTTATTTTCTTATCCAGATAGTATATTTCTCCATTGTGCTCACCTTCATAACTTCCAAAGATACTTGATACCAATTCTGTTCTTCCTGAACCAACTAATCCTGCTACTCCCAGTATTTCGCCACGCTTCAAATGAAAGTTTGCATTTTTAACTCTTAACTTGTCTTTGTTGGTTATATCATAAACGTTAAAATTTTTAACTTCTAGTATTTTCTCTCCAATTTTATGTTCTTCCCTTGGGAACAAATCTGTCATTTCTCTTCCAACCATCATATTAATTATTTTTTCTTGATCTAAATTCTCAATAGGCTCTGTGCCTATGCTTTTTCCATCCCTTATAATTGTTACCGTATTTGATAACTCTATAACTTCATTTAATCTATGTGATATATATATACAAGTAACTCCTTTTTTTCTAAGGTCTTTCATAATTCCCATTAGTGTTTCAACTTCACTGTCTGTTAGAGGCGCCGTAGGTTCATCCAAGATAAGTACATTAGAATTCTTTGAAAGAGCTTTCGCTATTTCTACTAGCTGCTGCTGCCCAATACCTAATTCTTTAATTAATGTAGTTGGGTTTATATTTAACTTAACTTCTTTTAATAATTCCTTTGTTTTATTGTACATTTCATTAAAATCAACAATACCATTATGATTTATTTCATTTCCTATAAAAATGTTTTCTGCTACAGATAACTCTTTTATAAGAGCTAACTCTTGATGTATTATAGCAATGCCTGCATTTTCTGAATCTTTAATACCTTTTAAATCCAACTTTTTGCCATCATATATAATATCTCCTGCATAAGTTCCGGAAGGATATACTCCACTTAACACTTTCATTAATGTAGATTTACCAGCACCATTTTCACCACAAAGAGCATGTATTTCTCCCTTTTTTACCTTTAAACAAACATTATCTAAGGCCTTAACTCCAGAAAACTCCTTAGTTATGTTATTCATCTCTAAAATGTATTCACTCACCTAGTATACCCACCTTTCATTAAACTGTAAGTCAGGAAACCGTGTATACAGTTTCCCGACTTTAATACTATTTAGGCCATTTATCTTTTGGTACATTTTTATAAACTTCTTCTAGCTTATGAAATCCGTCTTTAATTACAGTGTCTTTCATATTATCAGCTGTTACAGAGACAGGAGTTAGAAGTAAGGATTTAACGTCTTTCTTTCCATTGTTAACACTACCATTTGTAGATACCTCTTCACCTCTTGCCATTTTTACTGATAAATCAGCGGCTTTTGTTGCTAGATCTTTTATAGGTTTATATACAGTCATTGTTTGCTTCCCTTCAACTACTCTTTGACATCCAGCTAAGTCAGCATCTTGACCGGATATAGCAACTTTACCATCAAGCTTTTGTGCTGCTAATGCCTGTATTGCTCCTCCAGCAGTACTATCATTTGAAGCTACAACTGCATCGATTTTGTTGTTATTAGCAGTAAGTGCATTCTCCATTATTTTTAATGCTTCTTCTGGTAACCAGTCCTTTGCCCATTGGTCTCCAACTATTTTTATATCACCTTTATCAACAAGTGGTTTTACAATATTCATTTGTCCTTGTCTAAATAACTTAGCATTATTATCTGTTGGAGATCCTCCCATCATAAAATAGTTTCCTTTTGGAACCTTGTCTACTATAGCTTTTGCTTGTAATTCTCCAACCTTAACGTTATCAAAAGATATGTAGTTATCTAAGTCACAGTTTGTTATCAATCTGTCATAAGCAAGTACTTTTATCTTACTCTTATGTGCTTCTTCAACTATTGGCGCCATAGTTTGTCCATTGTGTGGTATAATAACGAGCACGTCTACTCCTTGAGAAATTAGGTTTTCTGCCTGAGAATACTGAGTAGTATCATCACCATTAGCAGATTGAACTATAACCTCTGCTCCTAGTTCTTTTGCTGCTGCAGTGAATAAATCTCTATCATGCTGCCATCTTTCCAATCTTAAATCATCAATACTTAACCCTATTTTTACTTTTTTCTTTGTACTTGCACTACCAGATTCACCTTTGGATGAACATCCAACAAAACTTGTAAAAGCAAATATTGATATTGCTCCAATGCACATTAATTTTATTAACTTTTTTGACAACATATTTTTTCCCCCTTAGTGTATTTTCTTGATTACGTTTTCATTATATTTTATTTCTCTATCTTCCTCCATGTAGTATGTTGCCTTATACGAGTACTCTTTTGCCTTATTTACAACAAAATTTTACTATCAAAAAATTGCTACAGGACAACATTTTGCTATAAAAAAATAGTGTATAGCAAAATCTTGCTACACACTACTTTTCTTGTTCTTATATTCTGATGGATTCATCCCAACGCACTTTTTAAAGGCTTTACTAAAGTAATTTGGATCGTTATACCCTACTTCATAACATACATCCTTAATATTTGAATCTTCTTTGTCTAATAATTCTTTTGCTTTATCCATTCTTATAGAAGTTAACTTCTCTGAAAAAGTTTTTCCAAACACTTCTCTGAAGGTTCTACTAAAGTAATAAGAACTTAAATTAAACTTCTTAGCTGTTTTCTCTAAGCTTATATCTTTATTGTAATTTTCTGAAATATAATTTATAACTCTACTAAAAATCTCTTTATACTGAACCTTATTTTCGATATCACTTAATCCGTTAACATCCCTTTTATCCAAATCATTATAATGTATTACATCTACATTATTTTGTTTAACCTCTATGCATTTGCAAGCCTCTAAATATGATGTATGTATACTCTCTATAGAATTGCATACACTACCAATTCCAACAGTTACCGATGTATTAAATCGTTTTCTTATCTCATACGCCATAGACTTACTAATATTAATTGAGTCTTCAACAATCTCATAATCTGTTAAATGTTCATCACAATCCATGAAAAAGGTTATATATTTTATAAATTTATAACTCGAAACTAATCTATTATTCCTTGATACAGTCTCTTTTAAATAATCGCCAATCTTCATTTTTAACTTTTTTTCACTCTGGTTCTGTGATTCATCTATACGAGCTACTATACAATACCCCTTGTTGAAATTAATGCCTAAATATCCCATGTAGCTTTCATACTCTATACTGTTTAAATTACCATTTACTATACAGTATATCAACTCACTTTCTAATACTGGAATAAAGTTGCCCATTTTTTCTTCGATCTCGACTTGATTTTTCAGCTTTTCTCTTTCAACATTTATATATCTTATTGCATAGTCTATCTTTTTCAAAAGTGCTTCCCTATCAAAAGGCTTTAAGATATACTCTTTAACACCGCATTCAATTGCTTCTTTTGCAAAGTCAAAATAATCATATGCCGTTAAGATTAGAAAATAAGTGTTAGGCAAAAAACTTTTTATCTTTTTTATAACTTGTATTCCGTCTATTCCTGGCATTCTAATATCTGTTATTACAATATCTGGTTTCTCCATATCACATATTTGAATAGCTTCTCTTCCGTTCTTTGCTTCAAATAATGTTATTTCATCATTATATTTGTTACTTATAATGGACTTTAAACTTTTTCTTTCAAGTTTCTCATCATCCACAATTAATACTTTTATCATAGTTCACCAAATCCCCTTTAATTGGTATTTTCAAAAATACTTTTGTGCCTTCGTTTAACTCACTTTCTATATGAAATATATGGCTATCCTCGTACAACAATTGCAGCCTTTTCACAACATTACCAACACCTATTCCAGTTGCATGTCCAGTATGCTTTGCCTCATCAGTAGTGGAGTTAATTTTTCGCAGTGTTTCCTCATCTATTCCACATCCGTTATCCTGAATTAATATTATGCAAACATCTCTAAGCCTCTCTATCTTTATAAAGATCTCTCCCCCATCCTCTCTAGGCTCAACTCCATGTATAAAAGCATTTTCCACAAGAGGCTGGATAGTCATGCTTGGCACTTTTATATCTTCAATGTTTCCTTGTACCTCAATCTTGAATTTCACTCTGTCTTCAAATCTAGTTTCTTGAATAAATACATAATTTTTAACCACATCTATTTCTTCCTGTAACGATACATATCTATCTATGTTTCTAAGATTATACCTTAAAAGTTCTGATATTGATTTTATAAGTTTTTCCGTTTCAGATGCTCCCTCAACAATTGAAATTTGCACTATGCTATTTAATGTATTAAACAAAAAATGAGGATTTATTTGCGATTGCAGCATTTTAATTTGCGTATGTTTTAATAAATTTTCTATCTGTAAATTTTCCATTTGCTGATTTTTTAATTGTCTTTCTACTTCTGCTTTTCTTTTTATTGACTCAATAAGTATGTTAATAGCTGATACCATAGATTTAAAACCTTCTGCTAAAACATCTATTTCATATATATCTGTTTCTACTGCACTTAAGCTTTTAAAATTGCCTTTAGACACTTGTTTAGAATTTTGAACTAAACTATCTAGCGGCTTAGTCAATTTTCTGGAAAATGATACTGAATATATTATACAAAAGCTAATTATCATCACTATAAATGTAATCATGCTCCCATATATAACACTATTACTTTTTACAATATCGCTATATAACTGACTGTTGTAATTCAAAAAACTGCTGTTTAATCTATCTATATAAACCTTACAATAGCTTCCAATATTCTTTGTTTCAACAAACTCTTTATAGAATTCCTCATCTTTATTCAATCTTTTGTATTTATTTATAGAACTGTCTCCACGTCCTTTATAGCTGTCTAATGTATTTTCTAAATCCCTAAGTATATATTCACTCTCTTCATTAGTATTATCCTTTAACAACATAATTTTATCCTTGGCATTTTTATAATTTGCCTCATATTGATTAAAATCACTTAGAGCTTTTGTGTCTATATACTTATCAAAGTAAAATATAGAACTATCTATGTCATTGCTTATTTCGTTAACTAATAACATTTTTTTAATCATTGCACTATAGGTTATTTCAGTTTTCTTACTAATCAATAAGGTAAATGCTTCAATTAATATCATAGAAAGAACAGTAAATATAACAAAGGACATTAGCCTATTTTTTAAACTTTTCATTTTCACTTTAGTTTTTAACCTCCAATGACTTGTACGAGTACAAGTTATCTTTTTTTACTACAAGTACATCTGTGTTAAAACTTCCTTTTACAGTTTCACCTGATAAATTATCCATTATTATATCTACAGCCTTATACCCCATACTGTAGGGCTCCTGAACTATAGTAGCATATACCAATCCTTGTTGTATGTTCTCCATGGTTTCTGGCAAATCATCGAAACATATTATACATACCTTACCCTTTAAATTCATACTGGAAACAGCCTTAGCTGCACCAACTCCATCTAAAGCCGATGTGCAATATAATGCTTTTATAGCACTGTTTTTTGCTAATATTCTTCTAGCACTCAATTCAGCTTCTAATAGATAAGATCCTGAAGATTCAATGCTGGATATATTTAAATTAGAATTATTTTGTAAATAGCTTTTAAATCCAATAACTCTTTCCTGCTGATTTTTCACTTCAGCTCCTCCCATAATTATACCAACATCTCCATCTAACCCAATATGGTTGACTAATTCCTTTGCAGCTACAATCCCAGCATGAAAGTTATCTGTTCCAACATAAGCATTTCTTTTACTATCCTCTGCATCTGCATCAACGGTAACCACCGGTATTGATTTGCCAATAGCCTCATTAATATATGGGGTATACTGTTTTTCATCCTGAACATAAGTAATTATTCCAGCATTCTTAGCCATAACAGCCATTTCAATATATTTAGTGCCTTCTTTCACACTAGCGGCCTGCGGTCCATCATACTCTATAATAACTCCTCTTTTCTTTGCGGCATCCTCAGCTCCTTTTTTTATATACTGCCAATATGGGTTGCTGTAAACATGGGATATAAGTACTATTTTAGGCTTTAAATCCATATTTTTCTCCCCTTCATTAGGAGATTTTTTTAAATAATTAAAACATAAAAATAATGACAAACATATTACTATTAAAAATGCATACCTAAATTTAAACCTTTTCATTTAGCACCACCATCTAAACTTTATAATACTAATCATATAAATATACATATAACAATAGCGAAGTTGTTCTAATTTCCTAAATTAGTAAGACTTCGCTTTTCTATATATAGATACTCACACCAGACACTTAACTTATACGCAGGGATATATTTACATTCTGGAAGACACATTTAAATACTTTTGCTACAAGTCTTAGCTCATATTTTGGAAAAAGCTTAGATTCTTAGCTTTTTTAAAAATATGGGC
>NZ_JAEEGC010000112.1 GCF_019207025.1 Clostridium thailandense
TAAGTGCGACAGCCCCTTTTTCACGCATGGTTATGTCAACACAGTAGTAAATTATGTCTTATATAATCAATTTCTTACGTTTCTAGCATGAACTCTTGCTATCACTCAAATTAAGCTTAGCAAAATAGTCAATAGTAAACTTTAGAACTGTATAAACAAAGTGCAGATTTAAATCTAAATGACAGGGTAGTTCATATATTTGATAATATGTTTATTTTAATGTATAATTTTTATTTAGAATTATATTTCTCAGAAATGAAACAGTAAACTATAAATAATCCTTTTATTAATGGAACTGTAATAAGATGATACTAAAACAGAAAATATGAAATGAAGGCAATGAAAGGAATTAAAAAATGTTAGATAGCACGGATAAGCGTATTTTAACTGAATTGTCTCAGAACAGCCGTATCACTATGAAAGAGTTAGGAGAAAGAGTGCATTTGACAGGGCAGGCGGCAGCATCCAGAGTAGCTAAATTAGAGGATAACGGTATTATTGAAGGATATACTATTAAAATTAATCAAGCTAAATTAGGAAACCCTGTTCACGTAATGATAAATGTTTATACCAAAAGTATTCACCATCAACCTTATCTGTCATTCATAAGCTCACAAGAAGATTATGTAATGCATAATTATAAAATCAGCGGGGATGGTTGCTATCTTTTAGAATGTAAATTTTCATCCAATGAGATTTTAGACAAATTTCTGGTGGGTTTAAATAATTATGTAAATTATAAATTAACTATTATTATTAATGAAATAGACTAAATCAGGCAATGCCCATATTGTGGCAATGCCTGATTTTTTTAGTGCTATCCAATCTGTTGGTCTCTTCTTCTTTATAGTAAGTGCTACTCCAATCATAAAGAGGTCATATAAAATCATAAATTCCATTAAATTAGAATGTGTATGATTCGCCATCATCTGGTACTAATACATTAGAAGAGATTCCTTTTTCATTAATAAAGATT
The DNA here is from genome assembly GCF_019207025.1 of Clostridium thailandense. Lineage (GTDB taxonomy): Bacteria > Bacillota > Clostridia > Clostridiales > Clostridiaceae > Clostridium_AM > Clostridium_AM thailandense. Next base: position 977 of record NZ_JAEEGC010000112.1, read on the forward strand.
TTTAATTCTTCTCTTGATAAAGTCCAATGGTTTACAGCTTCCATATGGCTAGCAATAATTCTGGCCTTAGGTGAAGCCTTATGCACTTCATAGATATCATCTTTTCCCATTACTAGAGGATTGCTATCTAGAAATTTATTATTTCCAGCATTTACAACAATAATTTCTGGTTTATTAGCATCAATAGCTTCTTGGACACCTTCATACCATATAGTATCTCCAGCTACATATAAAGTTTTTTCTGTTGGGTGTTCGAAGACAACTCCACACACATTACCAGTAAATTTTAATATTTCCCCACTTCCATGCTGGCCTTTTGTTTTAGTTAACTTGATATCACCAAAGGCTGTATCTCCTCTTAAAATTTCAACATTTTGAAAACCAACATCTTTTAAGCATTTAGAATCTGCTTCATCTTGTACAAACATCTTTATATCTTTTGGCAATATATCTTTAGCAGCATCATCAAAGTGGTCTGAATGTAAATGAGTTGCAATTACAGCATCTACATTAATAATTTCCTCAATTGATGTTGGTAAGCTAACTAAAGGATTAAATTGATCTTGTCTAACTGAATTAGGAAAAGGTGGATAGGTACCTTTATCTGCTAAGACTGGATCAATTAAAAATTTTTTGCCTGCATATTGAACTACTATTGTAGCATTTCGGATTTGCTTAATATTCATAATTACAGCTCCTTTTCGTTTTATTCGTATATAGTTTACACTTTATACCAGAGGATTTACATGGATAAAATCAAGTCTTTTTGTAGTTTGACTTGAATAATGAAAGAAAGTAATTCAACATTACTAATAGTCACATCCAGAGGAATAATATCCAAACCAATATAATCTTATTAGTCTTAAAATTATAGTTGTACATTTTTTAGTTGAAATAGATTTGAAATAATAAGTGACAATAAAGTATAATATTTGTTATGAGTATATGAATGTAGTAATACCATTATTTAAACAAAGGAGCTTTTAAATATATGAATTTTTATTTCGCACCTATGGAAGGTTTGACTGGATACATTTATAGAAATGCCCATAATGCCTTTTTTGGTAAGATAGATAAATACTTTTCACCTTTTATTGTTGCAAATCAAGGTGACAGTTTTAAGGCACGGGAATTAAATGATATTTTACCTGAAAACAACCAAGGTACAATCTTGATTCCACAATTACTAACAAATAATGCAAAAGATTTTATACATACATCAAAAAAAATAAAGAAATTTGGATATAATGAGATCAACTTAAATTTGGGATGTCCTTCTGGAACTGTAGTTTCAAAAAATAGGGGATCTGGATTTCTTTCAAAAACGGAAGAACTCGATTCGTTTTTAGAGGAAATTTTTTCTCATGCGATAACAAAAATTTCGATAAAAACTAGAATAGGAAAAGATCAGCCAGAAGAATTTTATAATTTAATTGAGATATTTAACAAATATCCTATAGAAGAACTTATCATTCATCCTAGGATTCAAAAAGATTTTTATAAAAATAAACCTAATCTGAAGATTTTTAAGGATGCCTTGACTTTAAGCAAAAATCCTATTTGCTATAATGGTGACATTTTTACAGTTAAAGATTACAAGGAGTTTTCGAGTGATTTCCAAGGTGTAGAAACTTTAATGCTTGGTAGAGGATTATTAGCTAATCCAGGATTGATTAATGAGATTGAAAATAATATTAAGCTGGAAAAAGACTTACTAAAAGATTTTCATGATAAAATTTATGAAGGTTATAAAAGAACACTTTTTGGAGATAGGAATGTCCTGTTTAAAATGAAAGAATTGTGGTTTTATATGATGCAGATGTTTTCTAATAATGCAAAATATGCAAAAAGGATTAGGAAATCAGAAAGATTGTATGATTACGATGCAGCGGTTTTAAGCCTATTCAGAGAACAGGATATTTTAGGAGATTAGGAAGATTAAAAAACGATATTTATCAAGCATGCTTAATGAGTTTTAGTAAAATAAAAGATGACTCCCATGTTGTTAAGGAGTCATCTTTTATTTTACTTTATTGGTATCTATATTGAATGTAATAACCTTTTAAGTAATTATGCTGTAATTTTAGAATTTAGAAAGCTTATCAAATAATTCTACTGCTCTTTAATAAATTCAGCACTACATTTAAATGTTTTTAAATATTCGTCTAGTATTTTAATACTAGCTATGCTGCTTGGCTTTGGGTACCTATGAGTAATTTTATAGACAATACGATTTGGCGGAGGTTCTAAAACATCGTAAATTTTAAAATCTGTTATTTTCTTAAAAGCATTAGCCATTGAAATAGGAACTATTGCCCAGTATTTAGGATCATCCATTAGATTTAGCATTAGAGATGCAGTATCTATATGTGCATGAGGACGCTTAGATGAATCCCACCAAAAATCATGCCAAGCCCTATAGCTGGGACTCCAGTCTAAAAAAAACTCATTTTTTGAATTTAATTCATTAGGATGGAATTCCTGCTTAAAATCATCTTCAGCTGTTCTACGTATCAAAACCATTCTTTCATTTAAAACAGGTTCAATTATGATGTTTTTATGTATTATTTGGCGAAGAACAAAGCCTACATCAATCTCACGAGTATCTAATAAATTATAAATTTCACCAGATTGATGGGTTCTAACTTGGAGATCAATGGATATTTCATGGTTTAAAATTTGTTTGTATAGAGTTGGAAATATATATGTATTAAGACTGTCAACACATCCAATGGATAGGGAGAGTCGAGATTCTGTGTTTTGCAGCATGCATGTATCTTTCCAAAGTGCCAGCCAGCGTTCAGCTATAGAAATAAACTCTTCACCTTTAGGCGTTAAGCTTATGACTTGATGGCCTTTTTTTCGCTCAATTAAAGTAGTATTAAGTTCCTGTTCAAGAGCTTTTAGACGATGGCTTACAGTAGATTGAGTTAAATAAAGGGTTTCTGCAGCTTTAGTTAAACTTCCTGCTTCTACGATTGTAAGAAAAGCTTCAATGCCTAAAAAATTCATTATAAACCTCCTATTTTCAATAAATATCAATTTTATCGATATTATACATTAAATCGTTTCATTATTCAAACAAGTCTGCATGTAGTAAACTATACTCAAGTTGAATTACAACACTTCAGTAATTTGAAAATTCTCAAAATAATAAAAATAAAGGAGGGACAGATTAAACAAAAAATCTTTTGTGATAAAAACATTTAAGGGCTATTTGACACTATTATTATAAAGATTTCTGTAAACGATATTACTGATTAAACAATAATTGTATCAATATTAATGAATGTAGATTAGTGTTGAAGTTGCATTTTTAGATGGTATCAAAAAGGTTTATTAAGAAAGAATAAAAACTAAGTTTAATGAAGTAAAGGGGATGTAAAAATGACAAATATGATTAAAAAGAATAAGTTTCCATTAGCATATCAAATCCTTATTGCACTTATACTAGGATGTATTGTAGGAGCTGTTTTTTATGGAAATAAGGCAGTTGTAATCTATTTACAACCAATTGCAGATATTTTTATTAGATTGATCAAGATGATTGTTGTTCCTATTGTATTTTGTTCGCTTATAGTAGGTATTGCTGGTAGTGAAGGTGAAGAGTCAAAGCATATTGGAAGATTAGGTGCTAAAACTATACTTTATTTTGAAGTAGTAAGTTTGATTGCCATTGTACTTGGAATAATCGTTGGAGTTGTATTTCAACCAGGTACAGGTGTTGATATGAGTCTTTTATCAAAAGGAAGTCTTACAACTTTAGAGTCAAATGTACAAAAATTAGGTCAGAGTGGACTTGCAAGTACCTTTGTAAATATTGTTCCAACCAACATAATTGATTCCCTTGCAAAGGGTGATCTTATAGCTATCATATTTTTCGCAGTTATGTTGGCGTTAGGTTTGAATCATATTCCACAAAGTGGAAAAGAAGTAGTAATTAAATTTGCTAATGGAATATCTACAGCTATGTTTTGGGTAACTAATCAAATTATGAAGGTAGCTCCATATGGTGTATTTGCAACAATGGCAGTAACTGTATCAAAGTTTGGAGTTAAAGCTTTAGTACCATTAGGAAAGTTAACACTTTGCACTTATGCTTTAGTAATAGTTTTTGGAATTGGTGTACATGGATTGATAGGAAAGTTATATGGTGTGAATATTCTTGACTTCTTTAAAATTATGAAAGAAGAATTTATACTTGCTTTTAGTACAGCAAGTTCTGAAACAGTATTGCCTAAATTGATGGAAAAGTCAGAGAAATTCGGATGTCCAAAAGCAGTAACAACCTTTGTAATTCCTATTGGCTATACTTTCAATTTAGTTGGGGGAATGATATATGAAGGATTAGCAATTTTATTTATAGCACAAATGTATCATATTCATCTAGGTATGGCTGATCTTGTAAAATTAGCTTTAATATTAATGATTACTTCAAAAGGAGCAGCAGGAATACCTGGTGGAGCCTTCATAATAATAATAGCAACATTACAACCTATGGGAATACCTGTAGAGGGAACTGCTTTTATCTTAGGAATTGATCGTCTTCTTGATATGGGAAGAACCTGGGTAAATGTTGTTGGACATTCATTAGCTGTTGTTCTTATGTCTAAATGGGAAGGGGTATATGATGCTGAAAAAGGTAAAAAGTACCTTGAATCAATAAAGGCAAAAGAAATAGTAGCATAAATAAAAAAGACAAAATTATAAAGCGAGGATGGGGTAAGAATGAGTAAAGATCTTAATAAAGGCGAATTATTTTCAGATGAATTATTAAAGGAAATAAAAGATAAATTTTATAATGTAGATAGTGATCCCAGAAAAGGTACAAGATTGTTTTTTGATAATGCTGGTGGTTCTTTTAGACTAAAAAGTGCATTAGAGGTTTTTCAAGAAATAGATTCACTACCTGATTGTCCAGAAAGAGTTCATGATACAGCATTATACTTACAAAAAATTCAGGAAGATGGAACTAATGATATAAGAACAATATTAAATGTAAAAAATGGAAGCATAGTAACATCATTAACAGCTTCACAAGTTATGTTCCAAATAGTTGGTACTATTGCAGAAAATATTCCAGGTACAAATATGGTTACTACAGTTTTGGAACATCCATCAGCTTTTGATTCCATGAAGTATTATGCAGATAAAACAAATAAGGAATTAAGAGTAATAAAAACAAATACTGTAACTGGTGGTGTTGATGTTGAAGAAGTTGCCAAGCTTATAGATAAAGATACCTGTGTTTTAAGTATTATGTATGCTTCTAATATTTCTGGTGCCATATTGGATATAGAAAGCATAGTAAGAGAAGCAAGAAAGATAAAATCTGATTTATATATAATTGTAGATGCTGTTCAACATGCGCCTCACGGAGTAATTGATTTAGAGAAAACGCCTGTTGATGCAATGAATTTTGCTCCATACAAATTCTTTGGAGTTAGGGGTTCAGGTATTGCATATGTTTCGGATAGAGTTGCAAGTATGCCGCATCATCGCCTTCTTGCAAAGCAGCCAAATGAATGGGAACTTGGAAGTTCTGCACCAGCACAATTTGCAGTTATAACTGAAATAGTTAACTATGTTTGCTGGATTGGAAGTAAGTATATAGAAAGCAAAGAGAGGAGAGAGCTATTTGTAGAAGGTATGAACAGAATAAAACTTCATGAAAGAGCATTAATGTACAGAATGCTTAATGGGACGAGTGAAATGCCTGGCTTAAGAAATATGAAAGGTGCTAGTGTATTCCTTGATTATGAAGATTTAACTACAAGAGACTTAATCATGGCAATGGGTATTGATAATTTAGATTATACACAGGCCGTAAGAGAATACGAAAAACTAGGTGTTATTGTATATGAGAGAGTAGCAACAAGCCTATATTCTAAGAGAATGCTTGAATCCTTTGGATTAGAAGGGGCAATTAGAATATCTCCATTACATTGTCATGCACCTGAGGATATTGATAAATTTTTAAAAATTACTGAAAAATTAGCTTCAAACGTAATTAAATAAAATATGAAAAGTAAGAGAAGTTAATTACTATAATGCTAGTATAAATAATAAATGCCTAAAAGAGATTATAACTTCTTTTAGGTATTTATTATTTATAGCCTTAATTTGTTTGTTTATACATTTTTAGTAATAGAAACACTACTTTCACTTATTCCACAGGAACTTAAATCTGCTATAACTATCTTCCTAATTACCGATGACACTCTACAAGCTAAATTTGGAGATAAGTTTGATTGCTATAGGAAGTTATTTGACCATACAAAACATGATGGTACTTCTTATTTAAATGGTCACTGATTTGTTTCCTAAGTTATAAGTATTCCTATACTTTTTCGTGGTAAACTTAAGTATCTTAAATTGCCAGTTGGTTATAAGCTCTACAATAAGAGCGAAACAAAACTTATAATTGCAGGTAAGATGATACAAAATATAATGCCATTGCTATTAGATTTTTAGTTTATAGTTTTATGTGACAGCTGGTATACTAAAAAGCCATTTTTAAAAATGCTATCTCTTACCAAATATCAAAAGAATTAATATTAAGCGCTTTCGTGCAAAAAATACAAAAAAGCAAAATTAGTAAAGAAGTTTTAGAGACAATCTTCCGGTACAATAAATACTTTTTATAAGTCTAAAGTTCAGTATTTTAAAAGTCTAAGAACTATTGATAAACTTGTACCTCAAGACGGACCAACTTATCAATTGACATTGATAAGTCGCTCGTTAAAAGCCATTTAGGCTTTTAAACATATCAATAGTCCTAAGACTTTCTAAAACACTTCGCTAAGACTTATAACAAAAGTATTTAAATGTGCCTTCCAGAATGTCAATATATCTCTCGTATAAGTTAAGTGTCTGGTGTGCTTATCTATAATATAAGTTATAATATATTTAGCTTTCTTCTAAATATTAGACATATTACCTATACTATCATCTATATTACTTTTTCCTTTACAGAATAATGCAATGAACTCTTCATTGGTTATTCTATTCTCACGCATAACTATATCAATTGCATTTGAGATATTACAATTTTCTGCTAGGCAGATTTCTTCTATTTTTTTTATGAATTCTAACTTTGTCATTATACTTACCCCCCATAAAATTTTTTAGCATTTGCTGCTATTAATATATCCACATTTAATTTTAGTTTTATTTGAATATCTAAAATACATGAAATAAACAATAGGTAATATATAGAGATAAAAAGCATAAGGCAAATATCCAGTTGCGCTTACATTCATAGTTGATGTAGGTACTAATGCAGCTATATTCCATGGAATAAGTGCAGATATTAAAATTCCAGAATTCTCCAAATCCAAGGCGAATTGATATTTGTTAGTAGTATTATAGCAGTCCTCCATAATTTTATTTGTCATAACAGTAGAAATTGACTGATTACATCCAAATGCTGCAGTTATTATGCTAACTATTGAAGTAATTCCGAATAGCTTATGTTTTGCTAACGGAAATCTTAAAAATAAATTTTTTAGTTTATCAAAGATCTTTATTTCTTCAAATATACCGGCAATAGAACAGGATACAAATATAACCAGCGAAGGTCTTAGCATAGATATAACACCGCCGCCTTTTATAATGTTCTCCAAAGGGCTGTGGTTAGTTATTTTAAATCCCCAAACTATAAAGGAGATAACCTCCTTTAGCTGGTAGCCCTGAAAAAGTATAGCTAGTACAGAAGCAGATAAAGTACTAATTAAAATAGAAAAACTAATTTTAACTTTACACAATACCAATATAAGTATTAAAATAGCAGGTAATAACATAATAAAATCAATATTAAAGTTTTTTAAAAGTTCTACATATAAATCACTATTTACAACTTTTAATGGTTGAGATATTGAAAATATATAGTAAAAAACTAATGACAATATAAAAGGAATTACAGATGAATGTATCATATTTTTAATATTGGTATATATATCTGTTTTAGTTAAGTTGGCAACCAAATAAGCACTTGAGGACATTGGAGAACATCTATCTCCAAAGTAAGCACCTGCTATAATGGCACCTGCTATTAAATTTAAGTTAACATTTCCACTCCTAGCTATTATCATTAGAGGTATTCCAACAGTACTCACCGTTCCTAAAGAAGTTCCTATTAGAAAAGATGTTATACAGCAGATTATAAAGGTTGAAAGTACAAAGGTAGAAGGATTTATATACTTTAAACAGTAGTATATTATGCCTGGTATTGTACCAGAAGCCATCCATGCACCAATAACAGCACCAATTAAAATAAATATTTTTAAAACTACAAAAGATTGTTTGCCGCCATTGAATGACATTTTTAGTATTTGATTAAAAGTGTAGCCTTTTTTTAATGATATCGCTGCAAATAAAAGCCAACAAGTAATTAACGTATAACCAATAAAAACATTCTTTAACACACTGAAAATTAGAAGCAAGAAAGAAATAATTAAACCAACATAAAGTTCCATATTTCATACCTCGTTTGACTTTATTTTTTATTTCATGTACCATTATAGCAAAGAAATATATATACAAAAAATATTTATATATTATTATACTTATACGAAAATATGTATAAATAAATCCTATGGAGTGATCAATTTTATGGATATTAAGCAACTTACTTATTTTATTGCAATTGCTGAAGAAGGGAATATAACTAAAGCGGCTGAAAGTTTACATATAGCTCAACCACACCTCAGCCAACAATTGAAACTCATAGAAGATGAGTTAAATGTTAAATTAATAGAAAGAAATACTAGAAAATTTCAAATGACTGATGCGGGACAAAGATTATGGCATAGATCTAAGCAGATGGTAGAATTAATGGAATCAACAGTTAAAGAGTTAAAGGATTTTAATGAAGGACTACAAGGAACATTATCAATTGGAACTATATCTTCTTCGGGAAACATACTTCTGCCGCAGCGGATATGTAGTTTTAATAAAAAATATCCAAACATAAATTTTGAAATACGAGAATGCAGCACAGATGAAGTATTAGAACTATTAAAAAGTGGTGTAATAGAAATTGGGATTATAAGGACACCTCTGAATTCAGAAATTTATGAGTCAATAAGTTTGCCTATTGAACCAATGGTAGCAGCAACTATTAACAACTATCAGTGGGATAATAAGAGAAAAAACATATATTTAAAAGAACTTGCAAATAAGCCCTTGTTGGTACATCGTAGATACGAAAAAATGATCATAGAATTATGTAAAAAAGAAGGGTTTAAGCCAAGAATACTGTGCAAAATCGAGGATACTCGATCCATATTGCTACTAGCAAACACAGGAATTGGAATTGCTATTATACCAAAGGATTGGGTTGAACTTATTCCAAATATGAATTTAAGTTATAAAGTGATTAATGAACCATCATTGAACACAAGTACAACTATAGTGTGGATGAAAGATCAGTATCTATCCTCTGCGTCTAAGCACTTTTTAGAAACCTTTGAAGTATAGGAAAAATGTTTTAGTGCACAAGTTTAGTTAAATAAAATTATGCTGTTTTGTTTAGAAAAACGAAAACAGCATTTTTTATAATAAAAATTTCAGTATAGATATGATGTCGACTAAGCATTTTACATGAAACTTATTGTTCTTAATAATCTTTTTATAATAGTTCTTTTGCCATTCGAATAAACTCCTTAGCTGCAAAGGTAAGATATCTAGGAGTATAGTAGCCAATAGCCACCATTTCGCTATTTATATCCTCAAGAGGCAGTACTGCAACCTTTTCATTAAAGGATTGATATCTTCTCCGAATGAACAAGTCCTCATAAAAGGTTAATCCCATTTCTTTAATGCAAAGCTCCAGCAAGGTTTCGATATTTTCAGCCTCCAGTAGAATATTGGGTTTGATATTTTGCTTATAAAGATATTCATCAACCTTATCTCTAAAGCGGTTATTTTTGCCCACCATTAAAAAAGGATAGCCTTTAAATTGTTCAATTTTACAGTCAGTTGTAGATACGCCTTTCATAAAGCTTTCTTGCACCTAACAAAAAACGCTCTCCTGCATAGGTAAGAGTCATAAATTGCTGAAAGTGCACGTATTGTCATAATTTTAAAGGGATATATAGGAGTGGTTTCTCGTTCTGGATCATTAACCTATGAAGCTATTAAGCAGCTAACTATGTCTATAACTTTTTTGAATCAAATAAGATAAATTAAGAAGAATAATAATTGAAATAAATTGAAGTGAATTTAAGCTTTAAAGGAAATGCCTCAGAATGATTAAAAAATCATTTTGAGGAATTTCCTTAAAAATGCTCTTTCATGCTTCCTTTAAACTGAATCGCATTTTTAAATATAGCTGTGTTTGATAAAAATGAACTCAACAATACTACTAAAAGCACTGCAGATACACTCCATATTGCTTTTTCGTGTAAAATTACTGATTCAAAAGACCCAATAATTGCTCCTGCGAAAAATGAAATTAGAATATAACTATATCGTAATGCCTTTTTCAGACACTGCTTATCTTTTTTCAAGAATCCATTATATAAATTTTCTGCACAGGATCGCATATTTCCGGTACAGAATATACTGGCATAATCCTCATTTGTACTAAATTTACGAAATGCACAGTATTGAAAGGATGCTGCAAAAGACACAAAGGTATTAGCTATTATATTTGGATAAGAACATGGAACAAATCCTGTAATAAATAAGATAAATATTTCAATTGCAAGAATCCCACGCTCCCATGATATTCTTTCTTCTTTAAAATGAGAATAAAACAAGTGCCATGCTATAAAGATACCTAACAAGAAAGACACAATTGGTATAATTGCATGAAGCGTTTCTATATAATTTCTCTGTACCAAATGGACCGCTACAAGCACGAAATTACCAGTTTGTCCAGTAGCAAATACATTTCCACGAACGATATAAGAATATAGGTCCATAAAACCACCCACGAAGGCAAGCAACATTCCATATCCTAACTTATCTATTATTTTTGTATCTTCTTTTAAATCTGACAATGTAATACACCTTAGCCCTTTCTATAAATAATTTTTTTTCTCTTTTGTTAACATCTTTATTATACCTTTGATTTTACATAAATAAAAATATATAATATTTATTAAATTGATAAGTATTTTATTATGTATTATGGAGGTTATTATGGATATTCTTCAATTAAAATATTTTCTTGTTGCAGCTGAGTATGAGCACATGACTAAGGCAGCTTATTCTTTGCATATTGCACAGCCGGCTTTGTCACAATCTATTAAACATTTGGAAGAGGAACTTGGTGTACCACTTTTTGAGCGAAAAAATAGAAGTATCCGTTTAAATGCATCTGGTAAGCTATTACAGTCTGAATTATTACCTATTATAAATACTCTAGACTCGTTGCCTGCTCGCTTAAAGGAAACTAACGAACAAGCTTCACATACTATACAGTTAAATATCTTAGCTGCATCGTTACTGATTACGCAATCTATAATTTCCTTTAAAAAATTATATCCGGAAGTAAACTTTAGACTAATACAAGATGCTGAAGAAACAGATTTTGACCTTTGTATTTCATGCAGCGGCTCAGATAGAATACCAAAAGACAGCATATTATTACTTAGAGAAAAAATATTGCTGGCTGTTCCAAGCACTGGAAAATACTCCTCCTTGAAATCTATTTCATTAAAGCAGGTGGAACAGGAGGGATTTATTAGCTTTTCAGGTGCTAGGCCATTTAGAGCCATTTGTGATGATTATTGTAAACAGAAAGGATTTGAACCGAAAATTATTTTTGAAAGTGATAACCAGGAATCTATCCGAAACTTGATTGACTCTAATCTTGGAATTGCTTTTTGGCCAGAATATGCTTGGGGAATGCTAACCGCAAAAAATGCAGTGCTAATTCCAATTCGTGATCCAAAATGCAGCCGTACAATTTATGCTGTACAAAATCAGCATTCCATAAATAGCAAATATGCCACTGCTTTTTTAAACCATTTAAGAAAATTTATATTTGATATTAAATCAAGTTGATTATGATAAAGCCTTTTTGAAATCATACACTATTTTCTAGACTGCTATCCTAATATTTATAAAGAATTTTATTTGCTTATACAATTGTCACAGTATTGTCACAATCAACTTCTATAATTAGAATGTTTAACTTTAAAAGAAAGAAGAGGATAACTAAGATGAATTTATACAGTAAATATTTTGAAAAATATAAGTTTCCATTTTTGGCAGCTGTCCTTTGTGTTGCTCTTGAAGCAATATGTGATTTGCTTGGTCCTACACTTATGTCAAATATCATTAATGCGGGAATTGATCAGGGATTGCTTCCTAAAGTTTACTATTGGGGGGCCCTTATGCTCATAGTTACTGCTGTTGGTGCATGTTTTGCTGTTACGCGAAACATTTTAGCTAGTAAAGTATCACAGCGCATGGGAGCGGATTTGAGATATGATTTGTTTGAAAAAATTATGCATTTTTCAGAACAAAGCACAGATAAAATTGAAAGTGGGTCACTTATTACACGTATGACTAATGACACATCACAAGTTGTACAATTTGTAAACGGAATTATGAGAATTTTTATGAAGGCTCCAATTACATGTATTGGCAGCATTATACTTGCAAGCCTGCTTAACTTTAGGTTAAGCCTTATTATTTATAGTGTTGTTGCAGTAGTTGCTGTTCTTATTATTGTCAGTATGAAGCTCAGTTACCCGCGTTATTATAAATTACAAAAGGCTATGGATAAGGTGAATTCAGTTGTGCAGGAGTATCTTATAGGAGTGCGCCTGGTTAAGGCTTTTGGAACTTATGACAAGGAAACTGATAAGTTTGAAAATGCAAATATGAATTTAATGCAAAAGGGAGTATCTTCTCAAATGATTATTACTTTAGTAGCGCCACTAATGACGCTTACTGTAGGAATTGGTACGATAATTGTAATTTTCATAGGAAGCAGGTTGTTTTCTTTGAATCTTGCAAAGCCAGGGGATATTACAGCATTTACAATTTATATGGCACAAATTCTTATATCTTTAGTTATGATAACAAATATATTTAACACTTTTGTACGAACAAAAGCTTCTACTGCTCGTATTAAAGAAGTAATTGACTGTGATGAGGATTTCACTGGCAGCGGTGAAACAAAAGAATTAAATGGTGATATTGAATTTAAAAACGTCACATTTGCATATCCGAGTGGCAGCGGTGTGCCTGCCATAAAAGATTTATCATTTTCTATTAAAAATGGACAAAGCCTGGCAATAATAGGACCAACAGGCAGCGGTAAATCTACAATTGCATGGTTGCTTTTGCGATTCTATGACGTAAACAGTGGAGAAATTCTAGTTAATGGCTGCGATATTAAATCGCTAGATATTAATTCAGTGCGCAATAATATTGCTATCGTACCGCAAAAACCAATGCTATTCTCAGGTTCTATTTCTGAAAATATTAGATGGGGAAATAGGGAGGCTTCGGATGAAATGCTGTATCAAGCCGCAGATAAGGCACAAGCTGGTTTTATTGAGAATATGCCTAAAGGGTATGAAAGTCTTTTAGGAAGCGCAGCGGTTAATGTTTCAGGCGGTCAAAAGCAGCGTATTTCAATAGCACGTGGAATACTTAAGAATTCATCTGTGCTTATATTGGATGATGCAACTAGCGCTCTAGATGCAGTAACTGAAGCTAAAGTACGGGAAAATCTAAATTCTAAAACTAGGAAGCAGACTATAATTACCGTTACTCAACGTTGTGGAACAGCTATGTTTGCAGATCGAATTTTAGTTATGGACAATGGGATAAAAGTTGGATACGGTACACATGATCAGCTTATGGAAGAGTGCGAAGTATATAGAGATATTTATAAAACACAAATAGAAAGTAGTAAGGAGGCGTAAGCTATGGCACAACAATTTTCTAAGGCTGAAGTAAAAGGACCATCTATTGGTATGAGACCAGTAGGCGGCGGCACTAATCGTTTTGCACCAACTGCAAGAGCTAAAAATGCAAAGGGCACATTGATGCGGATTATAGAAATATATATGCAGTGGGGGAAAACTATATTTTTGGCCATGCTTCTTACAGCTTGTTCATCAGTGATTTCCGTTGCAATTCCTTATTTTGTAGGAAAGACTTTTAACACCTTTAAAATTTCAACTAGAACAGTAGATGTAAAAATGCTTATGCGGTTTTTAATGATAATTGGGGTCTTATATGCAGTCAATTGGATTATTTTATCTCTTAGTGGAGTTATAATGCTTAAAGTTTCACAAAAGCTTGTATTCGTACTACGTACAGAATTCTTTGAAAAGATGCAAAAGCTTCCACTAGAATTTTATGATACACGCTCACATGGTGACACAATGAGTAGAATTACAAATGATGTAGATAATATCAGTTCTACTATTGCACAGACAACAACACAATTAATATCAAGTGTTTTAACCGTAGTGGGCTCTTTTGTGGTAATGATAGCACTAAATGTTCCTCTTACCATAGTTGTTTTATTATGTATTCCTCTTGTAGCGCTTTTAACACGTACAATTGCATCACGAAGTCGAACTTATTTCTTGGCGCAGCAGAGGAGCCTTGGTTCACTCAATGGAGTAATTGAGGAAAATATCCTGGGATTAAAAATGGTAAAAGCTTTTGGAAAGCAGCAGGATGTTTTAAGACAATTTAAAGAGATTAATGAGAAACTTAATGAAAGTAGTACTAAAGCACAAATATGGTCTGGATACATGATGCCTCTCATGAATGTTATTAATAACTTTATTTTCACAATTGTTGCTACTGTAGGTGGAATATTGTCAGTTGGATATGGTCTATCTGTTGGTACTGTAGTTAGTTTTTTGAGTTATTCAAAACAAACTGCACAGCCACTTAACTCTGTTGCAGGTATGTTTAATACCATTCAATCAGCACTAGCGGGAGCAGAACGTGTTTTTGAAATTTTGGATAGTGCAGAGGAAACGGCTGATTTGGAAAATGCTATTGATATGGACCATCCAAATGGAGAAGTTACATTTGAAAATGTATGTTTTTCCTATAATAAGTCGATTCCTATATTAAAAAATGTAAGCTTTAGCGTCAAGGCAGGAGAAACTGTAGCTTTGGTAGGTGAAACTGGTGCAGGAAAAACCACTATTGTCAACCTTCTCACTCGTTTTTATGATGCAGATAGTGGGCGAATTCTAATTGATAATGAACCAATTGCAAATTTAAAACGAAACAGCCTTAGAAAATGTTTTTCAGTAGTACTGCAGGATACTTGTCTTTTTACAGGTACAATTATGGATAATATTCGTTATTCACAAAAGGATGCAACTGATGAACAGGTGATCAGTGCTGCAAAGATAGCTCGTGCCCACGACTTTATTGACAAATTGCCAAAAGGATATCATACAATGGTATCTGGAGCTACAGATAACTTAAGTCAAGGACAACGTCAACTCATAGCTATTGCTCGAGCAGTGTTATGTGACAGTCCTATTTTAATTTTAGACGAAGCAACTAGCAGCGTTGATACAAAAACTGAAAAAGATATTCAGCGTGCATTACTAAGACTGATGAAGAATCGTACAAGTTTTTTGATAGCGCATCGTTTGTCTACTATTAGAGATGCAGATCATATTATGGTAATTGGTGATGGAAAAATATTAGAAAGTGGAAATCATAAAAGTCTTATGGATAAAAAAGGGCAATATTATAAAATGGTAATTAGCCAAATGGGAAAATTGCCTGAAAAATCATGAACAAATATTAAGAAAAATATTGTATGAGATTTATATTCATAAAGTGTTAATAATACAGTAATAGAAATGTAACTAAATTGAAACTAAACTGACACAGGTTTGTAGGAAATTAAATATATAAATCTAATATATGTCTATAGGTATAAATGTAGGAGGAATAATGGCTAATGAAAAAAATAAAATTTGATAAAGAAACTTTTGAAGTATCATTGATTTTAATATTATCAGCTATTTTAAATTTTGCAAATATAAGCATAGAAGGTTATGCCAATACCTATTATTCAGCAGGTGTTAAAAGTATGCTTATGAGTTTTAAAAACTTCTTTTTCGTGTCCTCTGATCCATCTGGCTTTGTAAGTATTGATAAACCGCCTGTAGGTTTTTGGTTACAAACTATATCAGCAAAGATATTTGGATTTAGTGGATGGAGTGTTATCCTTCCGCAAGCACTTGCCGGAGTAATTTCAGTTTGGATTATATATTATCTTGTTAAAAGATCTTTTGGAAGTTTGGCAGGATTAGTTGCAGCATTATGTCTTGCAATTACACCTATATTTGTAGCTGCAAGCAGAAATAATACAATAGATAACTTACTTGTTTTAGCTTTATTATTAGCATGTTGGCCTCTTTTTGTGGCTGCTGAAAAAGGTAAATTTAAATACCTCATTTTAAGTTTAGTACTTGTGGGTATAGGTTTTAATATAAAAATGGTGGAGGCATATCTGATAGCTCCAGCTATATATATAACGTATTTTCTTTCTTCTGCCCTACCTTATAAACAGAAGATAAAACATCTTATTTTAGGGTCAGTTGTACTTCTAGTGGTATCACTATCCTGGGCAGTAACTGTAGATTTAGTTCCTGCAAATGGTAGACCTTTTGTAGGCAGCAGTACTAATAATACCGTAATGCAGCTTATAGTAGGTCATAATGGATTAGAACGAGTAGGTATTGGTGGAAGAAATGCGAATAGAGATCAAGGGCAAAGGCAAAATTTAAGAAATAAATCTAATACATCGCAGAATCAATTTCGAACAGAAGAAAATAACACTAGTTATAAATCTAGTCCAGCTAATAATAGAACTTTACCTGGTGGTAATCAATTTGGAATGGGAAATAATTCAAAGACTGGTATTACAAGATTATTTTCTTATAATAACTTGTCAGATCAAATTTCCTGGCTCTTACCATTTGCTATAATAGGATTTTTAGCAGCGGCAATAAAAGAAAAATTGAAATATCCTTTTGATAATAAGAAAAAATTATCTTTAATATTCTGGTTTATGTGGCTATTACCTGAGTTTATATATTTTAGTTTTTCAAAGAATGTAACTCACACATATTATTTAACCACTATGGCACCTTCTATATCAGCTCTAACTGGAATCGGTCTAGTAGCTATGTGGAAGCTTTATAATGAAGGTGGATGGAAAAGGTTATTTCTACCTATAGCATTTATGATAAATGGTTTAATCGAGATTGCTATTTTATCAAATAATTATAATAGGTCAAATGGATATAAAATTACACTTATAGCAACAGGAATTTTAAGTCTAGGAGCTTCTTTAATATTATTTATAGCTACTATTGTAAGAAGAAAACAGAATGTTGGATATGAAGAAAATAATCCAATTACGTTTACGACTAAGAAAAATTCAATGTTAAAGGTAATAGTGGCTAGTATTGCTTTTATAGGGATTTTGACAGCTCCCATGGTTTGGTCAACTACTACATTGTTTTATCCAATGAATGGAAGTAGTCCATCTGCTGGATTGGAGCTTGTATATAGTAGACAGAATAAAAATTTAGGTTTAAGTGGCAATTCAAAGCTTATACAATTTTTAGAGAACAATAAAGGAAATGAAAAATACCTTGTTGCTGTTCCATCTGCCATGACTTATGCTTCAGATTTGATACTTAAAACTGGTGAGCCTGTTATGACTATTGGTGGCTTTAGTGGATCGGATAAAATAATTACTTTAGATAAGTTTAGGCAATTAGTTTCTGCAGGAGATGTAAGATATGCATTAGTAAATGGTGGTGGACGTATGGGGGGGAATCCAATGGGCGGAAATTCTAATAATGATATTATGAATTGGATTAAGGAAAATGGAAAGCTTGTTCCTAGTAATGAGTGGACGAATACAATTACTTCAAATAGACAAAATATCAATCAAATGTTCGGTGGTTTCGGTGGATTTAGTGGTGAAAACTCTGGGCAGTTATACGATTTAAAGATCAATTCAAATGTTTCAACAAAATGATATTTTAAGAAAGGATTCTATCAATTTTCTTAGAGATTACAAATATAAATGATTTGTAATCTCTAAGAAGACACTTCACCATACTTTTTTAATAAAACAATATCCTTTAAGGCTTCTAATGGTGCTGATATCCACTTGTTTGCATGATATAACATTTTAGCATGTATTAAAATGTTATCAGTTTCTATTGGAAGCATCACAAGCTCTCCATTTTTGATTTCTTTATCAACGGCTATTCTTGGCAATAAACTTATACCTAGCCCTTCTTTAACACACTGTTTTATGGCTTCTATACTGCCAAGTTCCATAATGGTATCTACTCTAACATTTAGTTTTTGAAATAGTTTTTTCAATTCCATGCAGTAACCACTTTCAGATTCAATAAGAATAAATGATTGATTTTCCAATTTATTTATATTGATTTTATTCAAAGTAGAAAAAGGATGGTCTGGTGATGCAATAAAAGCAGTGAAATCATCAAAAACATCAATTTGAAAAAGATCTTTTCTTTTAGATTCATCATGAAGGCCGAATGCAACATCAATAATATTTTTCTCTAGTAGCTCAGGAAGTTCAAGGCAATCTGCCATCTTCATTGTTATCCGAACTCTAGGGTGAAGCTTGCTATATTCTCTAAGCAGTGGTGGAAGCCAAAAGGCACATAAAGTTTCTGCAGCTCCTATTCTTAAGCTGCCATGAACCTTTTCACCTTTATTAAATAATTCATGTATTGCTTCAGTATCTTGAAGCATTTTTCGAGCTGGAGAAATCAATTTTTTTCCTTCTTCATTTAAAAATACTTTTTTACCAAGTCGTTCAAAAAGTCTTACACCAAGTTCTTGCTCTAAATTTTTTATATGATCTGAGACAGTAGACTGAGAATAATTAAGTTCTTCAGCAGCTGCTCTAAAATTCAATAATCTTGCTAATACAATAAATGTCTGAAGTTGTTTAACATCCAAGAAATCACCACCAATCGTAAAGAGCGATTAAATCAATTTAAATAATCGACTTATCAATATATATATTTTATGATACTCTAGTATAAAATACAGTTCAAGTTAATTTTTCATGAATTAGTAGAAATAAGAAAGGGCTGAAATGAAGTGATAAATAGAATAAGAGAAATGGTACATCGGCTTTACTGGGAACTAGACATTAATTGTGCGAGAACTACATTAGCATGTTTAAGTGAATTGACAGATACAACTGTTAATCCACAAACAATGCACGCTGCCATTGGATTGCATGGAGCGGGCGGATATAGAGCACAGTGCGGCTTAGTTGAAGGTTCACTTATGTTTATAGGAATTTTCCTTGTTCTAAAAGGAAAAAGTGATAGCGAAATATCTGATATTTGTTATCGGTTTGCAGGAGAATTTACTAAGAAATTTTCATCGTTGAGATGCTGTGAACTACGACCAAATGGCTTTAAAGAAGATGATCCACCTCATGCTTGTGAAGAATTGACTGGAAATGCTATTGAATTCACCTATAACTTTATAAAATCAATTGATATAAAATAATAAAATGAAGAAAGGAAGTGAATTTTAGTAAGAGTTTGATACTTGTGATACACCCTTACTAAAAATAATTTATGGATAGTAATTATATAAAAAAATTAGCGTACTCATTTGATGTTGATGTGTGTGGAATTGGAGGTGTTGATAGATTTAAAGATGCTCCAAAAGGATTTCATCCATTGGATATTTATTCTGAAGCAAAATCTGTTATATCAATTGGAAAACATTTTTCAGCAAGCTTGTTTGATGCAAATACTAAAGCTCCTTATACATTTGTAAAAAATAAAATATTTCAAATGTTAGATGATATTTCTATTAAGCTTGCTTTTTATATTGAATCACAAGGCTATAAGGCGATTCCTATTCCATCAGATGAACCTTATGAATATTGGGATTCTGAAAATAAACATGGTAGAGGAATATTATCACTAAAACATGCAGCTCAAGCATGTGGTATAGGTTGTATTGGTAAAAACACCTTATTAATAAATGAAAAGTACGGTAATAGACTTTATTTTGGAGCAGTAATTACAAATATAGAATTAACTGCAGATGCTTTAGCACGTAACTTATGTACTGAAAGCTGTAACATTTGTTTAAAGGCATGTCCTCAATCTGCACTAGATGGTATTACAATAAATCAGAAAAGATGTAGACAAGTATGTGCTACATCAACACCTGGTGGAGGAACTATATATTCATGTTATACTTGTAGAAAAATATGTCCATTTTCAAAAGTATAATTAATCATAAATCCCTTAACTTACTTATTTAATAAAAAAAATTAGAATAATGGATAATTAGAAACAACCCGTGAAAATTTATATTAAAATTTCATGGGTTATTTTGATTATTATACCATTTCACTTTTTTCAGCAAGTTTAGCATACATTCTATCTTGTTGTTTGGTTGTAAACTGGAAATATACTTCGGTATTTGTTACAGCTTTATGACCAAGCCACCATTGTAGTTCTTTTATATCCATATCTGATTCAGCTAAATGAACAGCAGTTGTATGTTTAATAGCATGAAAATGATATTTAGATTTGTCTTCGATGCCAGCTAGAGAACAGTATTTTTTCATTAAATAATCTAAAGTTTGTCTTGAAATTGGATTATTTTTCTGACTTGTAAATAATATTTGAGAAGTCGAAGTTATATTATTTTCACTTATATATTTATCTAAAAGTAATTTTGTTTTGGAGTCTAATCTTAAAGTATTATTATTGCTGCCTTTAAGACGTTTGCAATAAAGCTCACCTTTTTCGGCGTTATAATCTTGAACCTTTAGTAAGGATATTTCAGAAACACGTAAACCACATCTATAAGCTATTCTAAAAATTACTAAATCCCTAGTAGAATGAGAAGTATTAGTAGTTTCAATAGCATCAAAAAGGGCTTTTGTTTCACATTGTGTTAGATATTTGATTTTATTTTCAGCATTTTTTGTCATAGTAATTCTCCTTTAAATACAAAATGAGACAATATAAATATTTTGTACCATTATTTACATTTATATTCGCCATTTTATCAAAAAATAGCACCACATATTTTGCTTAAATACAACAATATGTATAACAAGTTATGTT
>NZ_JAEEGC010000113.1 GCF_019207025.1 Clostridium thailandense
TAAGTTAATTTTCGGCCGTGTAACCCTATAATAATAAAGAAAGACATATCTCTAAATTGAATTTCAATAATCTCAAATAAAGATATGTCTATCAGTGTAGGTACCCTCGGAGTAAAGTAGACTTATACTCCGTGGTTATCCATAAATTTTTAATTATACCTCTAAAGTCTTGCACACATCCAAGTTGCTTCTGCAACAACTTTGTCATTACATAAAGCAGTACCTGATTGTTTTATGGCTCTATTTGATATGTTTATATTTTTTATAATCATTCTAACTGTTTCTCCAAATTTAACAGTATCAAAAAATCGAACATTTTCCATAACTGCAAACCCATACAATGCATCGCTGCCTATTCCCGATTTCTTTATTCCTGCACCACCACATTGCCCCATTGATTCAATAAGTATAACATTAGGCACTATTTTTTGCTTAGGCATACACTCTTGAAAAAAAGCAAAAGATTCATCATAAGTTTTAATACCTATAGTTTTATCTTCATCTGCCGATAATATTTCATCAACAAATAGAAATGGGTGTCTATGAGGAATTAACGCTTCAATATCACTCATAAAATATTTCCTCCTAAATAACACGCTTCTTATTTATTCTTAATTCTTAGCACAATTTATAAAACATCATATCTTTAACACTTTATATGTTTATTCTGCATCTGTAACAACAGGCTTTCCTTCTTTATCTAATAATACAGTAAGCCCACCAGCATACCCATCCCAAGTAAACAAATAGTTAACTCCTGTTTTTTTATCAACAATTACTTTAAACCCAGCCATTGTCCCTTCTTTATGGCTGACTTCAAATCTGTCATCAGAATTTTTACCAAACATTTTCTTCACCTCTACCAAATTTTTTCGTTAAATTAACATATGTTTACTTAATATTATATACCTTACACCTTAACAAATAAACTTTATATATTTTAATACCTGTTCTTATAGATACCCACGGTCGACACTTAACTTATGCTCCGGGATATATTGACAAATTGGATAAGTCCACTTATAGAGTTAACGATCTATATAGATAACCAAACCAGAAAGTAGACTTATACGCAGGGAGATGTTTCCAAAGCTGAAAGTCACATATAAAAACTTTTTAGTCAATCTTAGCGAAACATTTTAGAAAATCTTAGAATTATTTATATGTTTGAGGTACGAGTTTATAAATGATTCTTAGATTTTCAAAATGTTGAGCTTTAGATTGACAAAAAGTTTTTATTGTGCTGAAGCTTGGAAACATCTCCCGGAGCATAAGTCTACTTTCGGCCGTGGACACCTATACTTAATTTTTTCACTCAATAGGTAAGGATACTTTAATTATTGTACCTTTAGGTTGATTTGGCATAGCTTTTATCAAGCCACCATGACTGTCTACTATCCATTTTGCAATAGACAATCCTAAACCCGTTCCACCAGTCAATCTTGTTCTGCTCTTGTCTCCTCTATAAAACCTTTCAAATATTAATTCCTTTTCTTCCTCTTTTACACCTATACCCGTATCTATTACTCTTATACTGCACCTAGTTTCCTCCTGTTTAAGTTCAATATCAATGTTGTCTCCATGGTTTGTATATTTCAGAGCATTGTCTAGAAGTATAATTATAAGCTGTGATATTCTTTCTTCGTCACAATTCACAACTAAGCTTTCAGAACACTTTAGTTTCAAGCACTTATCTTCTAGATCTGCAATTTCTATGTATGGTTCTATTATTTTGTTTATCAAATCACAAATATTTGTAGGCTTTTTTTCGATTTCAATTGTATTAGAGTCAGATCTTGCAAGCGTAAGTAAATTGGATGTAAGTTTTGATAACCGTCTTGTTTCTGAAAGAGCTGTTCCTAGATAACTTGCATTGGACATTACATTAGAATCTGGATTCTTAAGAATTAGTTCTAATTGAGACTGTATTACTGTTAAAGGAGTTCTAAGCTCATGTGAAGCATTCTCAACAAATTGTCTCTGTCTTTTCCATGCATCAACTATTGGTATCATAGTCCTTTGAGCCAGCAATATACCCGCTCCTATGGAAACTACAAACACTATAATTCCACCAACTATTATAATCTTTAATAAATTATCTAATAATTCCTTCTCAGAATTTGTATTTCTTAAAAGTTGTATCATAATAGTTTTATTATTTAGCTCAGCACTAAAAGCCAATGTTCTAAAATGAAATTGGTTAAATTTAATATTATAAAGTTCGTCTATTTTTTCCGGCTTAATATTATCTAGGTTATTTTGATAGAAAACTGACAGCTGAGAATGAAAAAGAATGTTCCCTTTTTCATCTCTTAAGATAGGTATTATTCGGGGATCTAATGAAGGAATCGAGCGAAATATTTCATTTCCAGATTTATTTTCTTTAATTTGAATGTCACGGAAGTTTAAATATGGAAATTTTGCAGCAGATTCTTTCAGTCTATTTTCAATCTTTTTTTTAGAGGCTAATATTGCTTCATCCACTCCATTATATAAAGTAAATTTAGTATAGAAATATACAACTGTACTAAATAATATAAAAAGTGAAAAGAATACTGCTGTATTTAACAATACTAATTTAAGTCTCTGCTTTTTAAACATTTTTGTCTTCACCTGCTTTAAGCATATAGCCAATACCCCTTATTGTTTTTACATATTTATCACAATCATAGCCAGCTAGTATTTTTCTAAGCTTATGCATGTATACTTCTACAATATTTATAGTTGTATCCGATTCAAATCCCCAAACTCTATCAAATATTTGTTCTTTTGTTAAAATAGCTTCTTTATTGCTAATTAAGTAATCTAAAAGGTCAAACAACTTAACTTGAATATTTAATTTTTCTCCTTTTATATATATCTCTCTATTCTTTATATTAAGTTCAATTTCTTTATACATTAATATATCCGGTGAGCATAATGAACCTGTTCTTCTAAGCAATGCTTCAATCCTTACTTTAAGTTCTTCTATATGAAAGGGTTTTACAATATAATCATCAGCACCTATTTTTAATCCCTTTACCTTATCCTCTACAGAATCTTTTGCAGTGAGAAATAATGTTGGAGTATCTATGTGCTCTTTTCTCAATATCTTTAGTATCTCATATCCATTTAAAGAAGGGAGCATAACATCAAGTATTAACAAATCGTATATATTTTGCCTTGCCATAAAAAGACCTTCTTCACCATCATAAGAGGCATCAATGCTGTAATGCTCTTTAAGAATGCTTTTAATTGATTGCACTATTAATTTATCATCTTCTATAATAAGTATTTTCATAGGTAATCCCTTCATTACTATAGTTTTTATTTAATCCTTATTATTGTTTGCTTTGTTATAATAAACAATTCATGCAATTTAAAAATATTATCCAGCTATAGCTTTCCTTCCCTTCTCTGTGACTTTCCATATATTTATGTCAATATTATGGTTACTGCAACAACTATTATTTTTTGATGAACAGCTGCTGCTGTTACAACCATAGCCAGAAGAACAATCCTTCAGCTTTTCTTTTTCTATATAGCCTAACTGCTTAAGTTGAATTATCATTTGTTCTATTATTCCTTCATCAATCCCTAATTCTTTTGACACTATCTTATTTGAATACATACCGCCTTGAGCTAATCTTCTCAATATTTTCATTAACATTTTAGTCACCTCTTCTTTATTAAAATTCTTTAATCAAGTAGTGTAATTTTTGAACACATTCTATATCTTCATCCATTCTTTCTTTAACCTTGTACACCTTGTCTACAGTATTTAAAATATCAAAAGACATCTCAGTAACATTATTTGAAGACTTATTGATGGTACTTGAAACACCATCAATAACCTCAGTCAAACCTTCTATTGATGTACTTATTTCTTCTGTAGAGTTAGTTACCTTGTTCATTATATTCTTAAAGTTTATTGCATCATTATCGTACTCATTACATACATTTACAAGTTTATCGCAATCATCATTTATAATGCCTGATAAATAATTAATTGCTTCATAAGAACATTGATTCAATCTTTTAACAGAAGAACTTACATTGTTAATTATTACATTCATGTTTTTTACTATTTTCTCAGATTCCTCAGCCAGTTTCCTAACCTCTCCTGCTACTACAGTAAAGCCTTTACCAGCTTCACCTGCTCTTGCTGCCTCAATAGATGCATTAAGTGCTAAAAGATTCGTTTGTTTTGTTATTCTGATTATATCTGATGAAAAATCGTATATCTTTTCAACTTCCTTAGAATCTTTTATAGCTTCATTTAGCTCTAATCTAACCTTTTCTACCACTTGTTTAGAATTCTGTATTGACTTTAAGGCTTCATCTTTTATTTTTTTTGATTTATCACTAATCACTTCAGTATACAATGAGGTCTCCAGTGCTTTTTCAGCTATAAAAGATGTAAACTTTTCAATTTCTTTAATAGAAGAGTTCATTTCCTCTGCTTTTGTAGATATTGTAGATATCTCTTCTGTTAACTTTTCAGATATACTTAAATTATTATTTGCCGAATTTTCTATCTCATCAATCAGATTCTTTACAACAGAAGTATTTTCTGTAATATTAACTGATACTTTTCTAACTTCTCCTGCAAGACTTAATACGGATGTATCTCTATCACTAATTTTTTCAATATCACTCTCACTCATAGTACTAACTATTCTTTTACTAATTTTGTTTAAAATCCCCTTCAATAATCTCACCTCTACTTAACATAACACTATTTCATTTTTAGCTTCGTTTTGCATTCACTACATAACCCTGATAACACAATACTGGTGCTTTGAACTAGAATTTTATTCTTTTCTGTCAACTTTGTTATTAACTTCTCATAATCTTCTGATATATCTTCTTCTTTTATATCCATAATTTTATTACATTTGATGCATCTAGCGTGTATATTGACCTTGTATTTTTCCATGATAGCTAATTCATAGTAACTAATATTGGTTATATTTATCTTTTTTAAAACGCCAACTTCTTCTAAAATTATAAGGTTCCTATATACAGTACTAAGACCTATATTCCTACTTTTTACCTTATCATATATTTCATCAGCATTCATATGCTTATTATTTTTGTAAATTGCCTCAACTATATAAAATCTTTGTTTAGTAAATTTATATCCTTTGTATTCTAACTTCTCTCTAATATAATCGATGTCGTTGACTTCGTTAACCATTTTTTCTCAGCATCCTTTTGTAGATTTATTACATTTCTCATAAATTCTAAGTTTTCTTCAATATACTCAACAATTACAGGATCAAACATAAAGCTCTTGTTCATAAATATTTCATTTATACAACTTTCAAAACTCATAGCTTCTCTATATGGCCTGTCAGATGTCATTGCATCTATTGAATCGCATACTGCAATTATTCTAGATCCTATTGGTATATCCGTTCCAGCAATTCCTCTAGGATAACCTTTTCCATCCCACCTTTCATGGTGATAAAGAACTATTTTACTTATACGTTTCAATTTTTTAGATTTACTTAAAATGTCAAATCCTATCTCAGGATGCATTTTCATATATTCCCATTCATGCGATAGAAGTTTGCCATTCTTATTTAAAACTTTATCAGGCACTCCAATTTTTCCTATATCATGCAGATGCGCTGCTATATGAATATTTTCTAATTCTATCCCTCTTATTCCCATTTTCCTAGATATCTCATAAGCCATAGCTGCAACTCTCTCTGAATGTCCTCTTGTATAGTAATCTTTAGCCTCAAGAGCTGTTACCAAACTGTCAATTATATCATGATAAATTTCACTCTCTCTAAGCCTAAATAAGATCTTTCCTAGCATAAGATATCTCCTTAATGTACTCTTGTATAGTCTTTTCCATATGTGTCCATGAACGTTTAGAAAAGGCAATCTTTGTGCCTGTACGTTTTGATTCTTTTTTTACAAACTCTGTTAAAGTATGACCTACATAATCTACCAATACCAATACTAAATCCGTTTTCTCAGGTATTTTTATTTTTTTATCACTATTTTTTCTACCGCTAACATGCTCTATATTCTTAAAGCCACTTTCTATTAGTTTTTCTCTTATATTGCCAAGTCTATCTCCTCCCACCAGCAAAATACTCATAAGACTTCTCCTTTCTTTTATAATTTATTTTCAATTGATATTGGCATTCATTATCAATTCACAACTACACTTATCTCTATTTTTTATTAATTAAAGCCTAAAAGTTTTCCTATTTGATATACTAGAACTCCTGCTATCCATCCAATTACACAAGTGTATACTACTGCAGCAAAAGCCCATTTTTTTGAGTTTGTTTCTCTTTTTATCGCTCCTATAGTAGCTGCACAAGGACAATATAGAAGAGACATTACCATAAATGCTAAAGCTGATAAAGGTGTAAATACCTGTTGAATAGTTGTTATAAGGCTATCATCTCCAACTCCATATACTGTTCCAAGTGTGCTTACCACTGCTTCTTTAGCTCCAATACCAGTAATAAGTGATACTGCTGCCTGCCATGTTCCAAAGCCTGCTGGCTTAAATATCGGAGCCATAAATGAACCTATAATTCCAATTAAACTATTATGACTTCCTGGCTCTACTCCAGTTGGTAAATTTGAAAGAACCCAAACAATTATAACTAAGCCTAAGATAATGGTACTCATCTTTTTTATAAAATGTTGAGATTTTTCCCACATGTGTATGAATATACTTTTGGCTGTTGGTATACGGTAAGGTGGAAGTTCTAATATAAAATAAGACTCTTCTCCCTTAAATACTTTTTCACTGAAAAACTTTCCTACTAATATTGCTACTATAATTCCAAGTGCATAAAGAGAAAATATTACTATTCCACCTTGATCAAAAATTCCTAATTTTTTGCCTGAAAAGAATGCACCTGCAAATAATGCATAAACTGGCAACCTTGCTGAACAAGATACAAATGGATTTATAAGTATAGCTACCATTCTATCCTTTTTGCTATCTAAAGTTCTTGTAGACATTATTCCTGCTACATTACATCCTCCAGATATTATGAGAGACACAGCAGTTTTTCCATGGAGACCTATGGAATTCATTAGTCTATCCATTACATATGCAGCTCTTGCCATGTAACCACTGTCTTCCAGTATGGCTATAAAAAAGTACATAGTAAAAATCATAGGTATAAAAACAATTACTGATCCAAGCCCGCCTATTAGTCCATCCGTTACAAAAGATTTTAACAGTTCTGGAGTCCCCACATTGGTTAGTGTAGTTCCTGCCCAATCACTTAATGTACTAAAAGCATCATCTACTTTTCCGCCTAAAAATCCATTACCAAAGGTCATGCTTACTTGATACATTACAAACATTATTGCTGCAAATATTGGTATTCCAAGCCACTTATGTGTAACCCACTTATCTATTTTATCCGAAGTACTCTCTATTCTAACTGTTTGCTTTTTAACACTTTCCTGTATTACTTCACTTATTATTTCATATCTTTTATCTATTATAAAGGTGTCTGGTTCATATCCTATTATTGTTATGAGTTTTTCTACACTTTTTTGTATTTCACTGTTTATGTTCTTATTGTCTTCTTTTTCTTCTATATGTCTTTTTATATATTCATCATTCTCCAAAAGCTTTATTGCTGTCCAAGAAGCTGGATATTCTAATGTTGCAGCGCTCTCCAAAAGTGCTTTTTCAAGGACTTCAGCCTCTTTTTCTATATCTTTTCCATAATCAATCTTATATACATTATTTTTCTTTTCATTTTCTAGCGCTACTGCTTTCTTTACAAGTTCATTTATACCTTCACCTTTAGTGGCTATAGTAGTAACAACAGGTATACCTAAAAGCTTTGATAACTTATCTATATTTATTTGTATGTTTTTATTTTTAGCTTCATCTATCATATTAAGTGCCAAAATAACCTTTGCACCTGTTTCTAAAAGCTGCATTGTTAAATATAGATTTCTTTCGATATTACTAGCATCGATTACATTAATTACCACATCCGGTTTGTCCTTTAATATAAAATCACGTGCCACAACCTCATCTTCCGAATAAGCTCCTAAACTATATGTTCCTGGCAAGTCCACTATTGTTATATTTCTACCTTCAAATTTTAACTTGCCTTCTTTCTTTTCAACAGTTACACCCGGCCAATTACCTACATGTTGTTTTGAACCAGTCAATGCATTAAATAAACTGGTTTTTCCACAGTTAGGGTTACCAGCTAAGGCTATTATTAATTCTTTATCCATCTTATTTCCTACCTTCCTTACACTATTTAAACTTCTCTCACCATAACTTTTTGAGCCATTCCTCTTCCTAATACCAAACGAGTTTCTCCAACTTTTATAATTAGAGGTCCTGCATCATTTCGCACTATTTCAACTACTGCTCCTTTATTAACTCCCATTTCCATAAGCTTTTTTCCCATAAGCTCTCCACCTTCTATGTTATTTACCTCTGCATACTTACCAATTTCCATAGCATTTAAAGGAATATATATACTGCTCATGCTTAAATTCCTCCTTTCAACATAGAATACTATTTAACCTCATAGTTATATTACCTCTACAATAACATCTTTAGCCTCGCTCTTTCTGAGACTCAAATTATACCCTCTAATTTGAAATTCTATTGGATCACCCATAGGTGCCTTTCCTTCTACTATAATTTCAGTGCCTTTTGTTATTCCCATATCCATTATCCTTTTTCTTAGTCTGCTCTGTGGATCTATTTGTACCACCTTAACTTTTGAATTAATTTCTGCCTCATGCAATCTTATTAAACTTGACATAATTTCACTCCTTGCTTATTTGATATTGATATTCATTCTCATTTGTCCTCTGCTTTATATTATAATACATGTTTGCTAAATTGCAAGTATTTTTATTAAAATTTCCTATAATGCTAATATAAACTTACAATTTCTGCATTAAATATTCATATATTAAGATTATCATCATAAAATAATACTAGTTAAAAAATATATAGGAGCTAAATATTTATGGTTTATTGTCCTTATTCAGATATGAATAATGAATGGCGTCAAGAAAAAATGGATAATTCAAATTCTTACATTAGAATATTACAAGCTTCACCTAATACCCCCGCAGTAGACGTGTATGCTAATAATACCCTTATTGCACAAAATCTCACTTACAAAAGTTTTTCTCCTTATAGCACTTTTCCCTCTGGGAATTATAACATGAAAGTCTACTACGCAGGGCAAAAGACAAACCCTTTAATAGATGCAAAGGTATTTATACCTCCAGGTAATGTTTTTAATATAGCTATTATTGGACTATTGCCGAATATAAGCTTTTATGGCATTCCAGAACCAAACGGTCCTCAAAACTTTGGACGTCCCTGCATTAGGTTTATTAATCTCTCTCCTACTGAACAAGCTCTTGATCTAACCGTTAATGGTGTAAAAATATTTAGCAATATTAATTACAAAGATTATACGATGTATGCTTGCATTCCTGCTGGTGAATATACTTTCCGGGTATATGCCGCTGGAACTGAAAATCTATTATCGACTATTTCAAATGCTCAACTAGAATCCAATAAGTATTATAGTATCTATGCCCTCGGAGTATCTCCTTTAGAAACTATGTTGATTTCTGAGCCTAGATAACATTTAACTTATACTATGAGAATTATAGGATTCAAGACCAGAAAATTAACTTATACGCAGGGATATGTTTCCAAAACTGAAAGCACATATAAAAACTTTTTAGTCAACCTTAGCTCAGTATTTTAGAAAATCTTAGAGTCTTTGATATGTTTGAGGTACGAGTTTATCAATGGTTCTTAGATTTTCAAAATGCTGAGCTGTAGAATAATTAAAAGTTTTCATAGTGCTGAAGTTTGGCAACATATGCCGGAGTATGAGTTAAGTGTCGGCCGTAGATGTCTATAAATCTCAGTTTATATATTATTGCAATTTTTAATTTTTGATATTAGTTTTTGATATATCTTTCGCATATGAGGTTCATTAGAATATGTATTTACTTCATCTATAGGTATCCATTTAACACCACTGTTTTCATCAGCTTTAACTACAAGTGTTTCATTTTCATCAACAACAGCTAAATAAGCAACTGACAAATGTAAATGTGCGGACACATACTTTCCCTTTTTTATATGCCCTAGTACTGGC
Organism: Clostridium thailandense; assembly: GCF_019207025.1. GTDB lineage: Bacteria > Bacillota > Clostridia > Clostridiales > Clostridiaceae > Clostridium_AM > Clostridium_AM thailandense. The sequence continues at coordinate 10,140 of NZ_JAEEGC010000113.1, forward strand.
AATATATCTAACGAGAAAATATCAGAAGTAATAGGACTAATGTTCTTTACTCCTGTTTCTTCCATCACCTCTCTAAGTGCAACCGCTAATAAATCCTCCTCGCCATCTGCATGTCCGCCCGTCCATGCCCACGAATTGTATATATTATGATGTACCATTAATACTTTATCTTTTGATTTATTTAATACAAAGGCTGAACTTGTCATATGAGCAATTTCATTCTGTCTAGTTAAAACATCATCAAACATATCTACACAGCGTAAAATTATCTCTTTATCTTTTTCCTCCTGTTCATTATAAGGATTATATTCCTTTATTGATTGTATCCAATGCATTTTATCTCCCACTTTCTATACTTAATATTATTATATTTTAATTCTCACATCATGTTTTTTAAAGTAAAACTTTTGAACTCAGCATCATTATAGACACTTAACTTATGCTCCAGGATATGTTTCCTAGACGGAACCCCATCCGATTCAAGCTTTCACTTTATACTAATTAAATTGGAATACTATTTTAGGTTATATTTTTAGAATTCCGTCCATAATAATATAATAAAGTAACTTAAGGAAAGGATGTTTATATTGAGAACAAATGTTAAGAAAATGATATTAACAATTATGCTCATAGTAGATATTGTAATGCTAGCATATGCAAACACAGATGTGTCTAAACTATATATCAATAGTAAAAATAAAACTATGGTACTTCTATTTGGTTCCAAAAATATTGAACATAAAGACGAATTCCCTAAAAACAGAAACATAGAAAATAGTCCTTCAAAACAGCAACCAATTTCAAATAAAAATACCAAGCAGTTAAAACAGCCGTGTACAACTAATAAAACCATTCAAGAAGATAAAGTCCCGGCTAACTCTAATAAAAACCAAGATAGCAATCAACTATCACGTGGAAGTAATTTAGGGTATGAAATAGACATTGTCCTAACTTTTTACACCAGCCTTGCAGAGGAAAACGGCGGATATAGAGGCATTAACTGTCTAGGCCAAAAGCTAACTCCAGGAATGGTTGCAAATAACGTTCTTCCTCTCGGAACAGAAATTCATACCAGTGAGTTTGGCACTTTAACAGTATCTGATAGAGGCGGAAACAATTTTAATACAATACATAGACTTGATGTATACATACCTCGTAATAACGGGGAAAGTGACAGTGATTATCTGAAAAGAGTAAATGATATGGGTAAAGTAAAAGTTAATGGATATATAATAAAGCAATAGTTGATTTAATACTAAATATAAGCAGTAAGCTATCAAAATTATCTTACTTATTAAAATAATAACTATTTATTAAATATGTTACGTTATATTTTAATGCATACTGATATAATAAAGTTTTAATTTCTCTTTCACTGCACTGATTATTTTTATATTTATTTATAAGAATAAGTACTTGTTTTTTTTCTTCCTCAGATGCTATTTTTTTAAAGTAACCCCATACATGATAAATTGTATTGAGGATTTGGCTCTTATCTGTTTTGATACTCATGAATTGGTTTATTTGTCCAATAAATTGTTCATATGAAATATTGCTATGGGACAAGCTTTTGCTAATTTCCTTATAAAATTTATATGATCTTTCCATTATACAGTATTTATACTTTGCCCATTCTTCTTCTATACGCTTTCTTTCAGCTTTATCTATCATAGCATAATATACCTCTCAACCTTGTATAAAACTTTGTAAATATAAATATATTTCTAGAGGACAGTGAAGGTGAGTTTTCTTACTTACGTCAGAAAACTAATTTACTTTTTTATGCTTGTTTTGTGAGTGTAAAACATCGCTTATTCAGACACTCAGAAAGTAGTCCTGCGAAACAAGCGAGCAGGAGTTTCCTTTAAATTAAAGATTTTTCGTAGTGCAGCGGAGAAAAATCCTTCTTCACTGTCCTTTGTCAATTGTCTTCTGTCCTCTAAAAAATATTTAACTTGTGATAACTGTTACCAATAAGTATTTTTTACAAGTTAATTTTCGGCCGTGCAACCCTATAATATTTCGTCTATGATTCCACCACCAACTAAGTATTCTTTATCATAAAATACTACTGACTGTCCTTTTGTAATTGCACGCTGCTTATTTTCAAACTTAACCTTTACTCTTCCATCTTCAAGTGGAGTTATCCATGCTCTCCCTGGTTTTGCAGAATATCTTACTTTAGCCTCAACTTCCATAGTTTCCTCAAGCTTATCAAAAGATATAAAGTTCATATTCTTTGCTATTAATTCCGTTTTAAAAATATCCTCTTCGCTGCCAAGTACAACGGTATTAGTAAGTGGATTTATATCCGTAACAAATACAGGTCTACCTAAAGCTATTCCTAAACCTTTTCTTTGCCCTATTGTATAATACACTATTCCTTTATGTTTACCTAGAATACTGCCTTGTTTGTCTACAAAATTCCCTTCTCTTACTTTGTCTGGCACTTGTTTCTTTATATAAGAACCATGGTCGTTATCAGGTATAAAACATATTTCTTCACTATCTTTTTTATTATGCACAAGCAATCCTATTTCTTTTGCTATTTCCCTTATTTTGTCTTTCTTATATACTCCACAAGGCATCAGTGTATGAGCTAATTGAAACTGCGTTAAATTATATAAAGCATAAGTTTGATCTTTTCTATCATCTTCTGACCTTCTAAGTAAGTATCTATCACCTACTTTTTCTATACTAGCATAATGACCAGTCGCAACATATTCGGCACCTAAATCCATAGCTTTTTTTAATAGTGCATCAAATTTTATATATTTATTACACGCAACACATGGATTTGGAGTTCTTCCTTCCATATACTCATCTATAAAATAGTCTATAACGTTCTTTTTAAATATATCCTTAAAATTCATTACATAGAAAGGAATATCTAATTTGTATGCTACCCTTCTTGCATCTTCTACTGCACTTAGTGAGCAACAGCCTCCTTCTGCGGCTTCATATTCTTCATCTTCCTGCCACACCTGCATTGTAACACCTATTACATCGTATCCTTGTTCCTTTAAAAGATATGCTGTAACAGAGCTATCAACTCCACCGCTCATTCCTACTACAACTTTTTTCTTCATGTTCATCACCTATTCTTTAAAATATTAAGTATAATTTTTTCTAATTCTATTTATAATACCTGGCATTACTTCAAGCAAGCAATCTATTTCTTCCTCTGTAGTTTCTGAACCTAATGTTAGTCTAAGCGCTCCTTTAGCCATTTCTTTCGATATACCTATAGAAAGCAGCACTTGAGATGGCTCTATGGCACCAGCTGAACAAGCACTTCCACTAGAAGCACATATTCCTAGATTGTCAAGTGACATTAGAAGCACTTCTCCATCTATGCCTTCAAAGCTTACATTTATATTGCCAGGTAATCTTTTATCTCCTGAAGCTCCATTTAATTTTACTCCGGTTATCTTTAATAGTCCATTTATAAGTTTATCTCTTAGGAAGATTAACCTCTTGCTCTCACTTTCAATATTTTGAACTGCTAATTCTATTGCTTTTCCCATACCCACAATGCCTGCAACATTTTCAGTACCAGCTCTTCGTGCTCTCTCCTGAGCACCACCATGTATTAAATTGTGAATCTTTATACCTTTTCTAATATAAAGTGCTCCCATTCCCTTAGGACCATAAAATTTATGCGATGCCATTGACAACAAATCTATATTCATATCCTTTACGTCTATTGGAATATTTCCTATTGCCTGTACTGCATCAGTATGAAAAAATACCCCTCTTTGTTTACATATTTCACCTATTTCTTTTATAGGTTCAATAGTTCCTATTTCATTATTTGCAAACATTATAGACACAAGTATAGTTTTATCTGTTATTGCCTCTTTTAAGTCATCTATTTTAATAAATCCATATTCATCAACTGGTAGATAAGTAACCTCAAAACCTTGCTCCTCTAAATAGTTGCAAGTATGTAAAACAGCATGATGTTCAATGCAACTGGTAATTATATGATTACCTTTTTCTCTATTAGCAAAAGCAATTCCCTTTATTGCCCAATTATCAGCCTCTGATCCTCCACTTGTAAAGTATATTTCATCATTTCTAGAATTTATAGAACTAGCAATTCTATCTCTAGCCATATCAATAGCACCCTTTGTTTTTCTTGATATATGATAAATTGAAGATGGATTGCCAAAGTACTGAGTAAAATATGGATTCATTTCTTCTAAAACCTCTGGTTTAATAAAGGTAGTAGCTGCATAATCCATATATATTTCTCTTTCCATTTATATCTCTCCTTGTAAATATTTTAAGCTAATAAAATCCTGAGTAATTTACTATGATATACTTATTCTATTTTTAAATGTACCATTTGTCAATATTGTAAGCTTACAACTTATATTTGCTTATCGTAACAATATACTGTAAAAGCATAATTTTTCTTTATGTAGGATATCCTAATTATTAATATCTTATCTCGTAGTATAAGGTTTTAGGTGAAATTTTTCTATTTTCAACTTTTGAAATGTAATTTATTATACATGGTAGAATTTTAGGAGGTAACTATGAAAAAAGTAGCAAGCATCGTCGCAATGACATTAGTAACATGTTCTTTATCTGCCTGCGGAAATAGAAATACTTCCTTTAGGAACCCATCGGTTAACCAAGGTGGTGCAAATATTGGTCTAAATCAAGGCAGCAATCCACAAACTACTACAACATATAAAGATGGAGTTTATATTGGTGAAGGAAATAAAACCGCAACTGGTACTGAAGCGGCTGTAGTTACAATTACAGGCGGAAGAATTTCTAATGTCATTTTAAAAACTCTCGATACTCATGGAAAAGAAATAACTTCTAATACCCAAACCTCAACAGGAAACGCTGGAACTGCTATTGGCTCAAATATGGGAGGAGCTGCTATTAGTACTCCTGGTGAGAATACTAGTGGCACAGATAATAATACTAATATACATGGTACTAATGGCGGCTCTAAGGGAAGTGTTACCAGCGGCACGATAAGTGGTACCGGTGGTGGACGTGCAAATGGAACAGCTTCTGGAAATCTAGTAACTGGTGGTGCTACTGGTGGCGCTACTGATGGAACCACTATTAATGGTACCACTGCCGGTGGAAATGCTGTAAATGATTACGAAAGAGCTCGAGCAAATTTATCAGCAGCTATAATTCAAAACCAAACAACTAACGTAACTATAGCTGATGTCGGTAATGCAAAAAATGCTGTTGATAACTGGAAACTCGCTGTTAATAAGGCTCTTGATATATCAAAACTACAATAAATATGAATTTTAACTCTATTATTTTATTTCAGATTAAAGTAAAAATTGGGCTGTTGCACTATGTGGAGATCCAAAATAGTGCGACAGCCCAATTTTATTAACAAGATTTATTATTTTCTACTGATTTACCGCCTTTTTTCATTATAAAGTATAGAGGAACTCCTATAACTAACGCGCCAAGCCCCCATGTGACCTGTACTTTAGTAGCTTGAGTTAGAAGCCAGCAGCTAACACCTACAGATAATATAGGAAGAACTGGTCCAAAAGGTACTGTAAAAGTAGATTTCAGATTTCTTTTTCTTAAGACTATAACAGCAAGACAAGTTGGTATATATTGTGTAAATCTTGAAATTGCACTTATTGCTGCAAGTTGAGTAAAGCTTCCTGATAAAGCTATGGGAATGGTTAAAACTGCAGTTACTATAATTGCTATATAAGGGGTACCTGCTTTATTTTTCTTAGCAATGCTTCTAGGTAAAAGTCCATCATCAGCTAAAGCTACAGCAGACCTTGGAATAATAAAAGATTCTGCTATATTTATACCACCTATGGATACTAAAGTACCAATTGTAACCAAAAGTCCGCCAAAACCTCCAAGGAATGTATTTGCTGAATCTGCTACAGGAGTAGTACTAGCTGCAAGCTTAGCTCCTAATGTTCCTATAGCTACTACTTGAACTAATATATAAATTATAGATACTAAAACCATAGTTATTAAAATTGCTAAGGGTAAGTTTTTTTTCGGATTCTCCATATCTTCTGCTGCTACTGCTATAGCCTCAAAACCAGTAAAAGCAAAGAATATTAGTATTGCCGTAGAAGCAAAACTTGATGTAGTTACTTCAGTTGGAAACATAGGTGTAAAGTTTCCTCCTTTTACAAAGAAAATACCAGCTGCTATAAAAAACACTAAAGGTACAAGCTTACCTATAGTCATTATATTATTTAAATATTTTGCAAAACTGACACCTAAAATATTTATAATTGCTAATCCTAAAATTATACTTATCTGTATTATACTTTTAACTGAAGTGTTGGCTACTGCAGGCCATATAGAAGCCAATACAGTAGTGAAACCTACTGCAAAAGTAGCCCAGGCTATTATACCTATAGCTAACTTCATAATCCCTACTTCAAAACCTACAAATTCTCCAAAAGCTTCCTTCGCATAAATATAAGGTCCTCCATTTTTATTAAATATACCTGCAACTTCTGCAAAGCATAATGTCATAGCCATAACGAGTAACATGTCAAAAAAGTAAACCCAAATACTTCCTGGTCCCATAAGTTTCATAGCTTTACCTGGAAGTAAAAATATACCTGTACCTATAACTCCATTAATTCCAAGTAATATTATGCTCAAAAGTCCTAGTTTCTTCTTGTCCCCCATTATTTTTCCTCCTTATTACATTGTTTTATTAATTCTTTAAATAAATCAAGCATCTTAGAATCTTTACTGGCCATCATTTCTGGATGCCATTGTACACCTATTATAAAACCCTCCTCTTTTTCTATTGCTTCTATAACCCCATCCTTTGCTTTTGCCGAAATTTTAAAACCAGAAGCAAGTTCTTTAATTGCTTGATGATGAAAACTATTTGTAAAAACTTTTTCACCTAATATATCATATAGTTTAGTCCCTTTCACTACATTTACAGTGTGACTTGATACATCTGGCCTTGAGCTTTGATGATGCTTTATATAACTCTCTTCAATCATAGATGTATCTTGATGCAAAGTTCCTCCAAGTGCGGCATTTAATATTTGGAGCCCCCTGCACACACCAAGTATTGGTTTTTTTAGCTCTAATGCAATTTTAATGACTTTAATATCATATTCGTCTCTTTCTGGACACAAAAATCCTTGCTGCTCTATTGGTTCTTCACCATATATTAAAGGATTTACATCATATCCTCCAGAGATTATTAAAGCATCTACAGTTTCTATTTGCTTCTTTATAGTTTCATAATCTGTTATTAAAGGAAGTATAAAGGGAATACCTCCAGCCATAGCCACGCTTTGTACATAATCATTGTTTACATAGGCTCTTTCATAGCCTGGAAACATTCCTCCTTGGTCAATTAGTAAATTTCCTATAATTCCAATTAGCGGTTTATTCATTTCTGTCCCTCCAATGTAACTTCTTATTAGTTTTAACAAGCAATTTATATGCCAAACAATTTGAAATTTAAATACCTATTAAAAAAGAGGAAAAAATCAGTATTTTCCCTCTTTTTTATTGGTTAAATAGGTTGTTAATTCATCCTATTTTTTATCCAATTTATAAATTTTTTTCCCTTTATGGTTAGTTCACTACCCCTTCTTCCTACGCTTGATGTGATTATATCTAACTCATTAAGAAGAGTTAGTATTCTCCTCACCTCTGCTTCAGTAATATTTATATATCTACTCTTTAAAGTCTCTTCAATATTTTTTCTTCCTACTCCCATATTCCTTGAATTTTTTTCTTCAATAATTTCTAATATTTCTAGAGCATTCTTAAGCTCACATTTATCTTTTACGTACTGATATTCTCTTTTATAATCCACACTATAATTTAAAATGTAGAAGGGTATATTTTCAATTCTAATCTTTTCTTCACTCATAAGTTCAATATAATCCGCCGCATTCTTAAGTTCTCTAACGTTACCTGGCCAGCTATAATTTAACAGCAATTCTTTTACTTCTCCTGAAATCTTTAAATTTTGTCTTGAGTTTAAATAGCTTTCTAAAAATAATATAATATCTTCTTTTCTATCTCTAAGAGGTGGAATATTTATAGGTAGTACATTTAGTCTATAAAATAAATCTTCTCTGAACTTGCCTTCCCCTATCATCTGCATTAAGTTCCTATGTGTAGCAGAAATTATTCTTACATTAATATCTACAACGCTTTGAGAACCTATTCTCATAACCTGCCTCTCTTGAATTACCCTAAGCATTCTGGTTTGAAGTGACAGCGGCATGTCCCCTATTTCATCTAGAAAAATTGTACCATTATGTGCCTGTTCAAACAGTCCTATCTTCCCTTCCTTTAGAGCTCCAGTAAAAGCTCCTCCTTCATAACCAAACAATTCACTTTCCAGCAAGCTTTCTGGAAGTGCTGCACAGTTTATAGCAACAAATGGTTGTTTAGCCCTATTAGATGCATTATGAATAGACTGAGCCAAAACCTCCTTACCAGTTCCACTTTCCCCTGTAATTAGTACTGTTAGGTCTGAACAAGCAATTCTTTTAGCAAGATTTATACATTCCTTCATTCTTACAGAATTAGTAATCATCTCATCAAAATTATACTTAGCTACAAGTCCATTATGCCTAAGCTTTTTACTTAGATTTTGTTCTAGTTGCTTGATATATGTTACTTCCTGCATGTTAAAACAAAAACCAATATTTTGACCAAGAGATTTTATAGCCTGTTTATTAATGTTTATATATATGCCCTTTAATTCTAATATTTCATCCTTAAGGTTTTCTTTTTTTAGTAATTCTACCACTTCTTTATCAAGTACACTTTCAATTTTTTTATCCTTAATATCTTCTCTTATACCAAATATGTTTTTAAAAGTATTATTGCAGAAGGATATGTTTTCTTCATTATCTATAAACAGAAATCCATCTTTTGAAGAATTAATTATAATATCTAATTCTTCATTTTTAACAAAGAGCTGCTTGTAATTTTCTTTTATACCATTGTTTAAATTTATAATGCTTTCAGAATAATTTATAATTCTCTCACTCAGCCTCTTGTCTTCTATGTCTAGTTTACTTGCTATTTTTATAAATGTACTAGTATCTATACACCTATTGCCAACATTTATTATGGTTTCTATATACTTTGGTACCTCTTCTTGCTCATCTGGAGTTATTGCGATTTTAATATCCTCATATTCTTTGCTGGGGTCATAGGGAATAAGTTCTAAATTGCTTATCCCTATCTGGTAAAGCAAAGATACTGTCTCTAAAGTAGTCTCCTTATTGTCATTAACAACTAACGCCCTAGTATTCTTTGGAAGCGTAAATAATTTGTATATTTCGCTGTCCTTTAGAGTTCTTTCTATTATTACTATATTTTTTCTGTTTAATACATATTTTTCACACTCTAAAGCCTTTTCTTTTATCATAAAAAGAACTACATCTTCTTCAATTGCGGAATCCTTTTTCAGCTCATCTATATAATAATTATTTACCTTTGCAAGCCCCTTAAAAATACTTTGTAAATTGTTTTTTAAAAATTTTGCTAACCTTGAATTACTATTTGTTACTACTGCTATGGTTTTCATCAACCCACTACCTCCAAAATATTTTCTATATAAAACTTTAACTAAAACCTGATAATTTATCAATGAAAAACTTATTATAATTAAATTGGTATATTTCTTGCTTTATTATATTTATCACAAATATAACTAGGAGGTTTTTCAAATGGACTGTATAGAAATTACAAAAAAACTTATTAAAATTGATAGCTCTAACTTAGAAGGTGCAAATAAAGCTATAGATTTCTGTCAAGGTATATTATCCTCTAATGGATTAAAATCAGAAATAATCGTAAACAATGGATTTAAAACTTTAGTATGTAATATCGGAAGTGGAAATAAGAAAATAATATTGAATGGACACTTAGACATTGTCGCTGGAAAAGCTGATCAATTTACACCTTACATTGAGGATGGAAAACTATACGGAAGAGGTAGTGCTGATATGAAATCAGGAGCTGCTGCTATGCTTTCTTCAATATTAAAACTTAAAGCTGAAAATTTAGATTGCAAGGTGCAGATTCAATTAGTTACAGATGAAGAAATTGGGGGCTTTAATTGCTCAAAATATTTAGTTGATAATGATTATAAAGGGGATTTTGTAATCTGTGGAGAACCTACTCAATTAGGTATAGGGGTACAGGCAAAAGGTATATTACAAGTTTATTTAGAATTCATTGGAAAATCCGCCCACGGCAGCAGACCTTGGCAAGGAGATAACGCTATACTTAAAGCTCACGAAGCCTTTAAAGCAATTACAAATCTACCCTTCACTAAAGAAAATTCAGAACTTTATAGTTCTCCTTCTATTAATTTATCAAAAATTGAAGGTGGAGATGTTTATAATAAAGTACCTGATTATTGTAAAATGTGTCTTGACATAAGATTTCTTCCCGATCAGGAGCCTCAGAAAATAATAAAACAAATTGAGAAAGCAGCTGGCGTCAAAGTAAATATTCACGCTGAAGGCGATGCTGTAAAAACTAAAGTTGATGACTCATATGTAGTAAAGTTAAGTCAGTCAATAGATAACATAACCAATTGCACCGCTAAAATATTCGGCCAACACGGCTCTGCAGATACTAAGTTTTATTCAAAATATAATATACCATCTGTAGAATTTGGGCCTACAGGACAAAACTGGCATGGTGATGATGAATTTGTAATAGTTGATTCAGTTTATGCCTATGAGAAAATACTTATAGATTTTATACTAAACTTAAATTCCAATTTATAAATTTTCAGATATATAACATAAAACTAGAGGTTGCAGCACTTATAGATAACCACGGCCGAAAGTAGACTTATCAAAAATATTTATTGTGCCGGAAGAATGCCAATATATCCCGAAGCATAAGTTAAGTGTCGGTCGTAGATACCTATACTACCTATTATATTGCTTTTCTTTATGACTTGTATTTTTCATTAGCTTTAATATAAATCTAAAAGTTGTAGAGGAAAGCATTATTCCAAAGGCAATTGCCCCTCCTACAGCCACAGTCTCCATACCTTTAGAGTATGCTAAAGAATAATTCTGCTCCACTATGCTATTTATGGTGTTATATGCTGTTATACCAGGTACTAAGGGAAATATTCCTGGTATCGAGAATTGTATGGCAGGAGTTTTAAGTTTTTTTGCCATCAATTCACTATATATGCTCACAATAAATGCCCCTGTAAAAGATGCTGAAACTGAACTGTGTGCATAATTATATACCAAAAGATATGCCATCCATCCAATGGCTCCGCAAATGCCTGTCCATATTATTTTTTTCCTGTCAATATTAAAAAGAATAACTGGGAATACACTTTCTTTCAATTGTCTCTTCAACTCTGTAAGACTCTGCACCATTACTTAAAAGTATTTGCCCAGCTGAAAGAGAAATTTCTAAAACCTGTTTAGCTTCCATACCTTACTCCTTTTATGCTTTAATCAAGTTTCAGCACTATTATATCACATAAACAGATTTCTTAGTATGGGGCTATTGCGCTGAATAAATCATAGAAAAGCGAAAAATTTTTTGCTTATCTATTTATATTATATTTTGATATTTTATAATTAAGCGATTGTCTTGATATCTTGAGCATTTGAGCTGCTTTCGTTATACTTCTAGTGCTCTCTATGGCATATTCGATAATGTTCTTTTCATAATCTTGAATAAGCTCCGTTAATTCTTTATTTCCTATTTCAAATTCGGGTGTCTTATTATTGCTTTTTACAGAGAAAATATAATCAGGTAAATCTTCTACTGTTATTATATCTTTATACGTTAAGTTAAAAGCAAATTCTATAACGTTCTTCAGCTCCCTTACATTTCCCGGCCACTTATAATTTTTAAGTATCTTTCTAACAGATTCATCAATTCCTTTAATAGCTTTTTTCATCTTATCATTATAACCTTTTATAAAATGCTCCAATAAAAGTTCAATATCCTTTTTTCTATCTTTTAAATCAGGTAAATTTATTTGAACAACTCCAATTCTGTAAAAAAGATCTTCTCTAAGTCTATTTTCATAAATAGCCTCCAAAGGCGGTTCATTAACTGCTGAAATTATCCTGACATCCACCTTTATACTTTCTGCTGATCCAACCCTTCTTATTTCCTGATTTTCAATTGATTTTAAAAGCTTTGCCTGCATAAACATTTCCATGGAATTTATTTCATCAAGGAAAAGAGTACCCCCGTCTGCAGTTTCGAATAATCCTTTTCTATTTTCTGCACCAGTATAACTGTCCTTTACTGTGCCAAACAAAATACTTTCAAGAAGTATTGATGGAATAGCTGCACAGTTCTGCGATATAAAAGGCTTATCTGCTCTATAACTATTTCTATGTATCGATTGAGCTATCATTTCTTTTCCTGTCCCTGTATGTCCATAAATTAAAACCGATGAATCAGATTCTGATATCTTTAATATTTTTTTCTTTATATCTAACATCTTGTTATCATTGGTAACTATATCATCTATATTGTAATTTTTACTTTTATCCTCGTTTCTTTCTTTTAATTGCAATGTTATATCCCGTCTTTGTTTTTCGTAATCAATGTAAGCAGACACTTCAACAACACCAATTATTTTATTACCAGATTTTATTGGAAATGTTGAATTCACTGCATGAATTTCAATGCCTTTATAATTTATAAGTTGTTGTTTTTCATTAAGGATAGCCTTGCCACTTTTTAATACCCTTAATAGACTACTATTGACTTCATTTAAATTAGGATATATGTCCCAAATATATTTTCCTATGACTTCTTCAGCATAGAGGTTATAAATGTCTGTTCTAAAATTATCTAAATACTTTATTACTCCATTATTATCTATCATTACTATTGCATCTATGTAATTATATAAACTTAATATTTGCTTTATGTAGCTTTCCAACATTTTAGTCACCCCAATTTATTATCTTATATCTAGCTCCTAATTTAAAGAAACATTCTTAAATTTAATTTTTATTTTATCATAAATTTATATAGTCTTCCAATTTTAAAAATATTATTGACAAAGAAATTGAGAAGCTTATCTATACACCTAGGGTACGTAGATAACCACGGTGGAAAGTTGATTTTATATATTAAAATGCGGAAAATAAAAAAGTTCAATTCATTTATATTTAAGGATTTAGTTAATGTAAAATTTTATTTAATACTCCCTTATAGATACCCAAGGCAGAAAGTAGACTTATGCTCCGGGAGATGTTTCCAAGCTTCAGCACTATAAAAACTTTTTGTCA
>NZ_JAEEGC010000114.1 GCF_019207025.1 Clostridium thailandense
AGTTTTCAGGACAGCCCCTTTTATCATTGTATCACAGTTTTTATTATTCCATTTGCTATGGCTTGTGCAAGCTTATTTTGAAAACTATCAGTTGATAATAAATTTTCTTCTGTTGGATTGCTTATAAAACCAACTTCTACAAGAACCGATGGAGCTGCTGTATTTTTTAAAACATAATAATTGGCCGTTTTTATCCCTCTATCTAACAAACCTGTTAAACTAATAAGCTCCTGTTGTATAGTACCTGCTAGTTTTGCTCCCTTTTCACTACCATTGCAATAATAAGTTTCTATTCCACGTGCAGCTGGATTTTCTGCACTATTAGCATGTATAGCCACAAAGTAATCTGCTCCAGCATTATCTGATATATCACATCTTGTCTGAAGATCCTTTCCTACCTCTGATGGCCAAGATACATTATCACTAGTTCTTGTATATACTACATTCATATTATTTTCTTCAAGTATTTTTCCTAATTTTAATGCTATTTGTAAGGTAACATTTTTCTCATAAGTTCCATTTGGTCCTACTGCTCCAGAGTCATATCCTCCATGTCCTGCATCTACTGCTATTATAACTGAATCATTTATAAGATTTTGTACTATTCGTAGTGGAAGTACTGCTTCTCCTCCTAGTACATCTATATTATGTACCGATTTTATATTATTTCTAACTATAGACTGCTGACTTGAATTTGAATTATGTACAAGTATAACTGGTGAAGATGTTTTCGCAGCTGCTGCTGACCCTGATAATGCATCTGCAAACCCTTCCCCATTCGCTACATATACTGTACTAAAATTTATATTTGAAATAAATTCATTTATAATTGCTGAATTTGTTTCATATCTATCCTGACCACTTAATCTTTTATAATTCGCAAGCTTGCTTATAGCAGAATTACTTATAGCTCCTGTTCCACCTACAATATAGAGCTTTGACACTTTGCTATTGTTTATAACTTGATATGTTTCGTCAGGCAATTTATCCTTTGGAGTAAGTAGTATAGGCATTTGCTTTGCTGCTGCTATTGGTGCAACTGAAACTGCATCAGGAAAATTTTCTCCTGAGGCTAATACTATGCCGTTATCTGTTCCTATAAGTTTTGCCACCGCTAAACTTGTTTCATATCTGTCTTTTCCTTGTACACGAGTTGATTTTATTCCCATACTTTGCAGCTGACTATCTACCTTAGTAGATATCACTCCTGTACCACCAACTATAATTGCATTTTTTACACCAATTCTTAAAATCTCATTTTTTATAATGGTTCCTATATTGGTCCCCTCAATCAATAGAATAGGGGCATTATATTTCTTAGCTAAGGTTGCTGAACTTAACGCATCCGGAAAATCCTTTCCAGAAACCAATATTACATACTGCGAACTGCTCCACATATTTTGAGATACTTTAACTGCAGTTTCATATCTGTCATTTCCCCCAAGTCTCTGAGTTGAAGGGGCTGCGACTGCCTTAATATTGGGCAAGAAAACAATAAATAGAGTTGCTAAAAATATTAGTAAAAAGTTTCTTCTGCTAAACATTGCTTCATCTCCTTGTTCATATATTATTTAGCTTGTCTATTATATTGTAACATAGGTGTATTGTTAAGTATCAGTATTATTAATGCCATTTATGGAATTATGTTGCTTAAAAATATTAAGTTCACATAAAGTTGATATTTTATATTCTATTTAATATTTTCATTACCACTTCTTCATTGAACGGTTTTATAATAAAATATTCTGCTCCACTTATCATTGCTTTTTTTATATAATGTTTTTGCGCTTCCGATGACACCATTACAATTTTGGCTTGTACATCCTGAGCCTTTATTAACCTTAATGCCTCAATTCCTGTCATAACTGGCATTGTTATATCCATGGTAACTATGTCTGGCTTGTATTTAAAATATTCTTCTACTGCCATTTCACCATTTTCTGCCTCAGCTACTACTTCATAACCATTTTTTCTAAGTAAGTTCTTTAGAGATGCTCTCATGAATCTAGAATCATCAACAACAAGAACCGTTTTCATAGATACCACACTCCCACATCCTGTAGTAAATTATAATAAGTTACTAGCTGTATTGAAACTTATAAACTATTTTCCTTATAAGGTATTATATTTATATATTTAAAATAAATTATATATAAAAGCTTGTTATCTGTCAAATTATAGTAATTTAATGCATTTTAATATATGAATTTACACAAAGATATTTTTTATAGAATTATTATCTAATATTTTTTTATTCTACAAGAAATTATGACCATTTTATTACTTTTTCTTGGACTTATGATATATTTCTTATATGCTTCACATTTTTAAAACTTTTTCACTGTTTATTTAAAATAAATGTGAATTGGATCTTATACATAAAAAAGAGGAGACCACTTTGCTCTCCTATGAATCAAATTTTATTTAATAATTTATTGTTATATTAGGCTCTATTCCTGCTAATTGAGCCTCATATTCACACTCTTCATATAAGGTCTCAGCATCACCATATCCGTTAAGAATATTTTCAAAATACAACATTATAACTTTTTTTATGTACTCTGCATAATGAAATTCTCTGCTTTCCTCACCCTTCTGAAGAGATTCAAAATATAAGTTTTTAAATCTCTTAGCCATTTTCCCCATATTCTCAGCTTTATCCTCATTAAAAGCCTTTTCAACTTCTTCCCTGGCTTTGTTTAATCTATCTATCATTATCTGGCTCCTCCTATTTACCCTAAGGTCAAACTTAATCTTATGATCTTTCTATGTTTATCTACAAAACTTAATCACCTATATTATGCCACATATCCACTCAAAGTTATATAGCCTTTAATTTTTTATTATAGAAATTTCTAAATAGAAAAAGTTATCTAATGAAATTTATTATATACTATATTTAAAACATATGCACAGAGAATGGAATCAGCAAATAGACTTATGTAGAGGAGGCTGTTTCACTATATGGATAAACGCACTCTAGACACTTTACTTATACGCATGGATATATTGACATTCTGGAAGGCACATTTAAATACTTTTGTTATAAGTCTTAGCGAAGTATTTTAGAAAGTCTTAGGAACATTGATGTGTTTGAGATACGAGTTTATCAATGATTCTTAGACTCTAAAGGAAACTCCTCTTCCTTTCGTCAGATGAGTAAGTGATTCGCATAAAATCAAAGATTTTAGCTCTCTACTTAAATACTGAGCTTTAGACTTATCAAAAGCATTTATTGTGCAAGAGGAATGCCAATATATCCCGGAGCATAAATTAATCGTCAGCCGTGGATATCTATAAGTGCAGCACTACTTTCGCTGTTATTACTCTATACCTCTCTTTCAACTTTCTCCCCTTCAATACTATGAAGAATTGCAACTTCACTATCTAAGGTTTCTTTTTCAACTACAATTTCAGTCCATTCTCCTGTTAGGTTACTATTAAAATTACGAAGATATTCATAAAGACTATCTGAAGTAACATGACTATTTTTATCCACAATGATTGATAACCTTTTTATTTTTTTAATGTTATGAGTCCTACACAGACTATCTAATGAATCAGATATTTTATTCAACAAAATAGTATCATGCATTTTTTATCCTCCTATTTATTTTTTATATGATATGAACTTTAAAACCTATCAGTAAATTATATACATTTAAAAAACAAAAAAGCACTTAGAATATTCCTAGTACTTTAATTTAAATAGAAATTTATAACAAATTTTTCTATTAAATTCTTATAAATAAGAATTTAATACTTATCCATGCATATATTTTATAGAGAATAAAACCAAACACTTAACATTTTCAGTTGTATAAGTTAAGTGTCAACTGTAGTTATCTATAGAACAAATGATTGGGAGGGTATTATGAACAAAAAGATTATTGCTGTGGGTAATATGGTAATGTGTGACGATGGAATAGGCATAAAAATCGCTGAATTTCTACACTATGACTTCAAACTACTTGGTTATGATACGATAATTATAGAAACCAACATAGAAAATTGCATGGATAAAATAGAAGATTCTGACTTCTTAATAGTTGTAGGTTCAAGTTATTATGATATAGAGCCTGGAACTATTAATCTAACTCCATTAAATGAAGTAAATTTAGATTCTCTATACTTTTCACAATATATCTTAAATTTATTAGAATTGATAAAAACATCTAATAAGAATGTTTCAGGATTTTTAATATCCGTTGAAGCCTCTGAATTTTACTTTAATCCTGATCTTAGCTATGACCTAAACTCCAAATTGGATACTATATGTAAAAAACTCTTAAACTATATCTCTGTAATTAATAGGCTAAATCTTATATCTTAAAATAGGAAACTAAAAATAGAGACTGTTGCACTGTATAGATACCCATACCAGA
>NZ_JAEEGC010000115.1 GCF_019207025.1 Clostridium thailandense
GGTTAAAAGCTTAAATAGCTTTTATTAAGTAAAGTAAACCAGCAATTCTTTTGAGCTACTTGATAGTAGCTAAGAAAAAACAGTAATGAGCATTCAAACTTTTAAATTGAGAGTTTGATCCTGGCTCAGGACGAACGCTGGCGGCGTGCTTAACACATGCAAGTCGAGCGATGAAATCCCTTCGGGGATGGATTAGCGGCGGACGGGTGAGTAACACGTGGGTAACCTGCCTCAAAGAGGGGGATAGCCTCCCGAAAGGGAGATTAATACCGCATAACATTAGTTTTTCGCATGGAGGACTAATTAAAGGAGTAATCCGCTTTGAGATGGACCCGCGGCGCATTAGCTAGTTGGTGAGGTAACGGCTCACCAAGGCGACGATGCGTAGCCGACCTGAGAGGGTGATCGGCCACATTGGAACTGAGACACGGTCCAGACTCCTACGGGAGGCAGCAGTGGGGAATATTGCACAATGGGCGAAAGCCTGATGCAGCAACGCCGCGTGAGTGATGAAGGCCTTCGGGTTGTAAAGCTCTGTCTTTTGGGACGATAATGACGGTACCAAAGGAGGAAGCCACGGCTAACTACGTGCCAGCAGCCGCGGTAATACGTAGGTGGCAAGCGTTGTCCGGATTTACTGGGCGTAAAGGATGCGTAGGCGGACTTTTAAGTGAGATGTGAAATTCCCGGGCTTAACTTGGGAGCTGCATTTCAAACTGGAAGTCTAGAGTGCGGGAGAGGAAAGTGGAATTCCTAGTGTAGCGGTGAAATGCGTAGAGATTAGGAAGAACACCAGTGGCGAAGGCGACTTTCTGGACCGTAACTGACGCTGAGGCATGAAAGCGTGGGTAGCAAACAGGATTAGATACCCTGGTAGTCCACGCCGTAAACGATGAGTACTAGGTGTAGGAGGTATCGACCCCTTCTGTGCCGCAGTTAACACAATAAGTACTCCGCCTGGGAAGTACGATCGCAAGATTAAAACTCAAAGGAATTGACGGGGGCCCGCACAAGCAGCGGAGCATGTGGTTTAATTCGAAGCAACGCGAAGAACCTTACCTAGACTTGACATCTCCTGAATTACTCGTAATGGAGGAAGCCCTTCGGGGCAGGAAGACAGGTGGTGCATGGTTGTCGTCAGCTCGTGTCGTGAGATGTTAGGTTAAGTCCTGCAACGAGCGCAACCCTTATCATTAGTTGCTACCAGTAAGATGAGCACTCTAGTGAGACTGCCGTGGTTAACGCGGAGGAAGGTGGGGATGACGTCAAATCATCATGCCCCTTATGTCTAGGGCTACACACGTGCTACAATGGGTGATACAAAGAGATGCAATACAGCGATGTGGAGCAAAACTATAAAATCACCCTCAGTTCGGATTGTAGGCTGAAACTCGCCTACATGAAGCTGGAGTTGCTAGTAATCGCGAATCAGCATGTCGCGGTGAATACGTTCCCGGGCCTTGTACACACCGCCCGTCACACCATGAGAGCTGGCAACACCCGAAGTCCGTAGTCTAACCGTAAGGGAGACGCGGCCGAAGGTGGGGTTAGTGATTGGGGTGAAGTCGTAACAAGGTAGCCGTAGGAGAACCTGCGGCTGGATCACCTCCTTTCTAAGGAGTCGACATACAGGTAATTCTGTATGACAACTGGTTGAATACACTCTGTTTAATCTTGAGGGATTATTTATGTATTGATTTCAAATAATCGATACATTGAAATGAAACTTCAATTGTTC
>NZ_JAEEGC010000116.1 GCF_019207025.1 Clostridium thailandense
AAAAGCTGGTCCATTGCTACAATATATAATTATTTCTAAAAACTTTTTCATTACTTTTCATTGCTGTACTCTCATATGATTTTTTCATTAAGTGCAGTAAAAAGTTTGGAATCGTTATACAGTTTTACTCTTCTGACTTTCTTGTTTTTTTCTCTCTACAAGTCTTCCCATAAAAAATGCTACAACACCAACTCCAATACCTGTCTGTACACAGAAGAGTAAACTCTCAATTTCACCTGGTAATTCTCCACCAATCCATTTTTCCATAACAGGTGTAGCCCAAGGCTTATATTGATTGCCTGTAATCTGAGAAACTACTTTGCTTCCTGCATCATCAGAACCTCCAAATTCAGCTCCTCTTAATGTAAATAATGGTACAAGTGCAATCAATGCAGCAATAACTAATAGAATAATAACTTTCTTTTTATTCTTTGACATTAATTTTCACCTCTCTTTAGAAATCCAATACCTGTTAACTCAGATTTTGCATATGTTTCAAAGCCTATAATAATTACAACAGTTAAAATACCTTCTATAATTGCAAGTGGAAGTTGTGTAGGTGCAAATACTGCAAGAAACTTAGCTGCAGATGCTGGGATACCACCGTTTGCAGACGGATATGCAAGCGCAAGCTGAAAGCTAGTTACACAATAAGTGAATAGATCACCAATTGACGCTGCCAAGAAAATACCTATGTTCTTGCTAACATTCATTTTCTTACATAATTTATAGATTGCATAAGAAACTAATGGCCCTGCAATAGCCATAGAGAAAGTATTAGCACCAAGAGTAGTAAGTCCACCATGCGCAAGTAAAATTGCCTGAAAAATTAGTACAATAATGCCTAGTATGCTTACTGCAGCCGGTCCAAATAGAATTGCAGCAAGTCCAGTACCAGTCATGTGGGAACAACTTCCTGTTACTGATGGAATCTTTAAGGATGAGAGTACAAAAATAAATGCACCTGACATAGCAAGAATAGTTATAGATTTACGATTCTCAGCCAATGTTTTCTTAATTGACAAGTAACCTGCTACTAAAAATGGTGCGCAGATAACTCCCCACATAATACAGAATTTTGGTGGAAGATATCCTTCCATAATGTGCATTGCGTTAACCACTGGAGTTACTCCAAAAGCTACTGCAAAAGCTACCGAAATTGCCATAATTTTCTTTTCCTTTTGATTCATTTTATTTTCCCCCTCTATATATTTAATTTATATTTAGTCTAAGCTAAAGCACCTAGAACAACTTCTTGCTTTTCAAGCAGTTTTTTCAATTCCTCAGTATTTTTCGGATAGGCTTTTGTATCTTCTAGCAGATGTTTTTCTACAAGAGATTCATAAACCTCCAGCATGATTGGCTGCTTCAAATTTGCCTGTTTTAAAATTTTATGGTTTTTAAAAATTTCAAGAGGTGTTCCATCTGCAATAATTTTACCATTACAAAATACAATGGCTCTTTCAGCCCATCTATATGCAAAGTCGACATCGTGGGTAGAAATAAGCATGGTTTTATTCTCTGAACCAAGCTTATCCAAAACCTCTTCCAACATCTGTGCATTTAAAGGATCTAATGCAGCTGTCGGTTCATCAAAGATTATGATTTCAGATTTCATAGCAATGATATCTGCAATACTAACTCGCTTCTTTTCACCTCCGCTTAAATAGTGTGGTGGACGATCCTTAAAATCAGAGATATTCATGTATGCCAATGCTTCTTCAACTCGCTTTTTTACTTCTTCTTTTGGGAGCTTTAAATTCATCGGTCCGAATGCAACTTCTGCCATAACTGTAGATGCAATTATTTGGTTGTCTGCATCCTGAAATACAATTCCGATATTTTTTCTAAGTTCTTTTAAATTCTTTTTATTAATTACTGTATCACGGTAAATGATTTTTCCCTCTTCGGGTGTAAATACACCGTTGACATTCAAGAAAAATGTGGACTTTCCAGACCCATTAGAACCGATTATAGCAATTTTTTCCCCTTCATAGATATCAACACTTACTCCATTCAATGCAGACTTTCCATTTCCATATACATAATACAAATCTTCAACCTTTAATATTGGTTTCTCCATAATAGCTCCTTTCTATCTTGTAAAACTCCAGAGCAGAATCAAAGAAATTATAAATGCTGCCGCTGTCACAATCTGTATTTTTTCTACCTTTTTATCTTCCTCCCAAAATGTAAGATCTCCATCATAGCATCTAGCTTCCATGGCATCATAATAAGAGTTTGCCTTCTTCAATGAAACAACCAGCATATTACTTGCAATACTTCCAAAAGTATAGTAGGAAGTTTTAATATCACAATAACCTTGACGAGATTCTGCTGAATTTTTCATTTTAGTGTAGACATCCATCAAAATGAAAATATAACGATAAATAATATTCATTAATTCTATAATAAGCTTTGGCACATGTGCTTTTCGAAGTACATATATAACTTCAGAGGATGGAGTTGACAGTATCATCATCTGTAGTGCACTAATAGCTGCAAAAACCTTTAGAATCAAGAAAATAACTTCTTTAAGCTTTGCTTGAGAAGTAATTACATAGCAAAAGCCAAGATACAAATTATACTGCCCTATTGGCTTCTTTGAAAAATCTATACCAATTGTAAAAGTACCAATAAGGATAAAACCAATTTGGACCGCCAGTATTGGCAAGTATTGACGTATTGGAAGTTCTCCTTTTATAATAGTTAAATAAGCCATTGCAATAATGATCATGACAGATACATAAGGATTATCCAACGCAATACAAAGAATCAATGTCAAAACAGAAAGCGATACTTTAAAAGTAGGATTCCAATGTCTGATTTTAGAAATATAGGCATAAAAATCTATTGAAAATCCTTCACCGTGTTTATGTCCAATTCTATGTTTGTGATGATCCATAGATACTTATCTCCTTTACAAAATCAATTATCTTTTCAATTGAAGTCGTTTTATTTTCATAGTTTTCATCAGATCTGTCTATCATAATTATTTTAATTCCTAATTTTCTAGCTGCATTTATTTTCTCTATAACTCCTCCAGTATTACCACTATCTTTCGTTACTAAAACAGAAGCGTTGCAATATTTAAACATCTCTACATTTAACTCTTCACTAAAGGGTCCTTTCATTGCTATTATATTTCTTGAATTGAATCCCAAGCTTTCACATTTTTTCAAAACCATCCAGGCTGGGAGTACTCTAAGGTATACTCTATTTCGATACTCAGGTATCTTAGTGAAGGTTTCAATCTTTTTACTTCCCACTGTTAACATAATATTGCCTTCATATTCCAAAACACGTTCATATGCTTCTTCATAATTTTTTACTTTTACAATGTCATAGCCCTCATATGTTACTTTTTCTCTTAAAAATCTAATATATGGTATTCCAGTCGGTTTACAAGCACTTATTACATTTTGAGATATATCTACCGAAAATGGATTAGAAGCATCAACAATACATTTTGGCTGTACTTTATCTATCATGTCGATGATGCTAGTCTTATTTATCTTTCCTTGATAAATATCAATACCATCATCGTGCTCAATCAACTCACCGCCCAACTTAGTGGTAACCATTACAGTAACCTTTTCACTCATCTTATAAAGCTTGTCTATTATTTGCTTAGCATCCATTGTTCCTGCGATAACTAATACGTTTGACATACTTACCCCCAAAGAATATTATAAATATCATATAAACTTAAACAATAAAAAACTCATTATCTCTAAAAAAGATAATGAGTTAATACTAAAAAATAGGCGCATGTATTAAACCTCCTCTATCTCTCGTAGAGTAACTGGTATTAAAACAGGCAGGTCTTCTGACTCAAGCATCATCATCACCTCTTGCCTTCCCGATTATTCAGTGGCATTCTCAGAGGGACTCCTCTCTTACAGCGGCGGGACCGTGCGGGATTTTCACCCATCTTCCCTTTTCATCGGTTTATAATACCTTTGATTACAACCGACACCTATTTGAACTATATAATTTACGTTTAATTTTATTTTATACCTATTAACTATTATTGTCAACCTTTTTCCCATTTCTTATCTATTTCGACACTGAAATGTTTTGAACATTCACACCATTGTATATACACTTTTATTATTAAAAATATTACGAAAGAATTCTGTCAAAAGAAAATGATATTGACAATTTTTTCATGCAACTGTATAATTTAGGTTAAATAAGAGCTTTATATATGATTATGTAAATAAAATTTAATAATTATTAAGGTGTTTCTTTATACAAAGAACTGAAAAGGGAAAGCGGTTAAATTCCGCTGCAGCCCCCGCTACTGTAATGATGATGAAACCTAATATCTCACTGAAGCATAAGTCTTTGGGAAGAGAAGGGAGTAAGATGAATCTAAGTCAGGAGACCTGCCTTATTAATTTAACAATAATCTTTCGGAGGGAGAGATAGTTAAGATGTACAATATAACTTTATTAATTGATTTCTAATAGTTTATGTTTTTGTGCAAATTAAGAGACCTTCGGAACAGAAGGTCTTTTTTTATATCCTAAATCTACATGATCTAATTTTCTAGATTTGATGAATTAACTAAATATAATAAGGGTGGGATGTTTATGTTTAATAAAACTGTATTAATTAATTATTTAAAAACCTTAATAGAAAAAGATGAAATAGCTAATACTCTTCTATTGACATTAAAGCATAAATATTATTGTGTATATAATCATTGTTTAAATGTATCTGTAAGTTCATATTTGCTGTGTTATAAAATGAATATGTCAATTGATGAAAGTTTATCTGTAGCTTTAGGTGGATTACTACATGATATAGGTAAATTAACTATACCTTCAAAAATCTTATACAAATACGAAACTCTTAATTCGAAAGAGTGGAATATTATCAAAAGACACCCAGTTAATGGTGCAAACCTTCTTAGCAATTCCAAGTACCTAGATAAAGTAAATAATTCTATATTATATCATCACGAAAGATATGATGGAAAAGGATATGGTTCAAACCTAAAAGGGAAAGACATACCTTTGCATGCTAGAATAATAGGCCTATGTGATAGTTTTGATGCTATGATTTCATATCGCAGTTATAGAGATACATTAAGTCTTGAAGAAGCAAAAAATGAACTTATAAGAAATAAAAATACCCAATTTGATGGATATTTAATAGATAATTTTTTAGAGATAATCGATGATTACTATACTAAATATCACAATACAGAGAGTCCCTTATATATTAAAGACTTCATAAGTACAAAGGAAGATACTGATGGAGGTTCAAATTGGGAAACTATTTTAGATAATCTTCCAGATATAGGTGTAATTTTAATTGATAAATATGAACAGGAAAAAATGCTTAGATTATTAGAAAGAAATATTGAATATCTAAATATACTTGTTCAAGGTAACAGCTTATTATCAAGATTATATGATTTAAACCAAATTTTGAAAAGAGCACTAAATGTATTCAATAAAATAATTAATATAGATTATATAAATATATTTATTAAACGGTATAGAGATGTTAATTTTTATAACGTTGATAGCCTGGAGGGATTTACACAAAGTATAAAAAAATATATTGATGAAAATATAAAAGAAATTTTTAGTATAAAAGAAATGAAAATTATATTAAAAGAAATAAATAATAAGCATCTTGTTATTTTAGTCTCACCTTTAGAAAATAAAAACACAGCTGTTATATTTATACAAACAGATATAGAAACTGAAATAAACGAAAGAGAGGAAAAATTATTACAAACAATTTCAAACTATACCAATAATGCTATTCAAAAATATTTATTTTTTGTAGAAATAAAAGAAAAAGCTATAAAAGATACTCTTACAGGATTATATAATAGACAGCATCTACAAACAGTTTTAGACTCATTAGATTTAGGCCTTGATCTGATTGGTGTTATTGTTATTGATATTAATAATCTAAAATACATAAATGATACTTTCGGACACTTATATGGAGATTTAGTTATTAAAACTACAGCGCAGATATTGAAAAAATCCGTAAGAGAAAGCGATTATGTTTTTAGATATGGAGGCGATGAGTTTATGATACTAGCTCTTAACTGTAATAGAAATTATATAAAATCAATAATAAGAAAAATACATATCAATATAGCTAGTGTTTGGGATAAAAAACAAAAAAATACTAGGCTAACGGTGAGTATTGGATATTCTATGTCTTCAAAAAATATACCTATAAATGAAATCATTAATATAGCAGATGAAAATATGTATGTAGAAAAGAATAAATTTAAAAATATAAAAAACTATGAAAATGAACCAAAATCCATATTTTCATTAAAATAAGAAAACTTTATCTACTATAATATTTATAATCAAAAAATTGATTTAGTAAACTACTATATAAAGGGGAGCAAATAAAATGAAGCTTTTAATAAACATGAAAGTAAAGACAAAACTAACAAGTGCCTTTCTGTGCATAATATTATTAATAGGTATAATTGCAGTTAAAGGACTATTAGAATTATATTCAAGGACTTTAAATAAATTATGTCTAGTTTTTCTATCTTTAGATAAAATTATACAGCTTAACTCAAATGATGCAAAAAATGACAACCTAAAAAACCAGGAAATATTTAAGGAACATTTCATGTTTACTATGTGCTTAAGCATAATATCATTTATACTGGCAGCTCTTTTAAGTACTATACTTACGAAACAAATAAATAGTTCGTTATCAAAGGTGAAAAGATTCGCAGATAGACTAGCAAATGGAACAGAAGATGTAAGTAAACTAAGCGAGCAAATTTACTCTTCTAAAGATGAAATCAATAAAAGTATAAAAGAACTTACAGACAAATCAAATGAAATACAAAGCAGCATACATGATTCCACAAAAGCTATAGAAGAAATTTCAAAAGCAACAGAGAATCAAACTAAACTAGCTAGTAAACTTAATGAAATGGTTCAAAAATTCAAAGTATAAAAAGGAGGCCCTCAGGCCTCCTTTATGGCTATTTCTCCCTAAAACAGGTCACAGCCCTTAATTTATCATAAATTCACTTGAATTTTATTCCTTGATTTCCTTTTTTGATCATTAAGTTCTACTATTTTTTTAAAAATATAATCATATCCATTTTCTGAATGAGGTATTATACAATTACTGCAGTCCTTAACACAATTTATATAGCTATTATTTCCACCACAATCTTCAACAAAATACAATGGACAATAACAAAATAAACAATTAAATTTATCATTATTTTTCATATCATGGCAGGGAAAAAACTCACATTCTTTATGATTAAAAAATTTATAATTTTTACTCATATTTGTATCTCCTCGTATAAGTAAGTTTATATTCAGTTAAATAACTGCTATAGACTTATTTATTTTTTATATTTTGTATAGATTAAGAAAGCATCTCAGCTTTTCTAGTGGGGATTCTCCCAATTCAATATTGCTGATTCTTATACTTTCCGGTCTATACTGTTTTAACCTACTATTATTTATTAAAGGATTTCCTAATGCTAAAATAGTCCTAACGGAACTTTAGCGAAGGGTACTGCTGTATATCTCCTGCAAAACACATTGTGTTATTGCCCATTAAGCTTGCAGCCTGACCAAAGTATCATATTCTGCTTACACAAATGTTGCATCTCCTTTCGTATCCACCAGCAAGGTTTTGCGTCTGGATGAATGCTGATTACGCGAGGTTGCAGTCAGTACTTTGGATTAGGATAATCCTTTCTAATTTCCTCATTACTTTTGAAAGGTGGTGATTTCATGAAGAAATTAGATTACTTATCAACTCTATTTGTTGGTATCGATATTGGTGCAAGACAAAATGTTGTCTCTGCTATTAATTTCGAACAGGAATTCTTGATTAAGATGAAACCTGTTCCTAATACACAATTTGGTGCGGATCAGCTTGAAGCCATGCTTGTTAAGGTATTAGAAAACAACACTTTTAAAGCTGTTATAATCGGCTTAGAATCTACTTCTTTTTACGGAGTACATATAGCCAATTTTTTATCTGCTAGTGAAAAACTTATGCCTTACAAACCTTATGTTTACTGCTTGAATCCTAAGGAAGTTGCTAACTACAAAGAATCTTTTAATTCTCTTGATAAAAATGACGGAATTGACTCCTTTGTCATTGCTGATTTTGCAAGAGTTGGCAGAATTCATACTGAGCCTTGGCGTGGTTCTCAATATCTTGCTCTGCAAAGACTTACAAGACACAGACTCCATATTGTTGAATGCTTAACTAGAGAAAAAACTTACATGTTATCCAATGTATTTCTTAAGTTCAGCGAATTCGCTTTGTTACAAGGAGAAGAGCATCCTTTTTCTAATAAATATGGTGCTACCGCATCTTCAATACTTACTGAATTTCTATCTTCTGAAGATATTGCAAATACTTCAATTGAAGAACTTGTTGACTTCGTCAATAGGAAAAGCCGTAAAAGGATTTCTAATCCTCAGATGACTGCTGAAATTCTACAGCAGGCGGCACGTAATTCATACCGTCTTGATAAATGTTTGTATGAGCCATTAACAACCTCTATTGCTTGTTCTTTCAACTGTATTCAAGCTTTTGATAAAGAACTTAAAGCAATTAACAAAGCCATTGAAAAAGCTGTTATGGGAATGAATCCTGTGGAATACAAAATATTAATGTCCATCCCTGGTTTTGGTCCTGTTTACTCTAGTGGTATTCTTGCTGAATTAGGAAGTGTTAATGCATTCCCTAACAATAATGCCATTGCTAAATCAGAAAAAATTTGCTGAAGTAACTACACATCAGCACAAACGAGCACTCGCACTAACATCTCGTAAATTAATTCGTATGATTTTTGGATTGCTGGCTAAAAATCAGCTCTACTCTTCAAATAGAGTAGATTAATCTATATAAATTATACGAACATACATTCTCGTGAAATTGTATATTTATTAAAGTTACCCATTTTTAAAGAAATCATTTAATTTTCTTTTTATTTTGTTCTTGACATATTACCAAATTGCTTCTTACACCTATTCCTTTTGAGCATCTACTTAAATAGTAATTTATTTTAATATTTATAGAACTGACTTCTATCATATTATAGTTAGTTCTATAACAGAGAAGTTAAAACTTCCCTGTTATAGAATATATAAATTATATTCTGATAATGGATTTAAAAATTAACAACGACGAGGGAATCTTAAAATCATTAATTTTTTATAATAAAGCTTTTATTAGTTTGTCCATTAAAGAATATAAAATAAGCAATATCTTTATTGAAAACATTTTTAAGCACATAAAAAGAGAACCGTTAGAGGTTCTCTTAAACACAACGAAATAAAACATTTATTAATTAAATAAACACTTATAAATCACAATTGCATCCATCTTCCCCTCCGAAAGACTCAACAAATACTAGGCAGGTTTCCTGACTCAGATTCATCTTACTTCCTTGTCTTCCCAGATAAAATTTACCTAGTGACTTAATAAGGTTTCATCCTCTTCACAGTAGCGGCGGGCTGCAGTGGCTTTTCCACTTTCCCTTTTAACTCCATTTTTAAATAATGGCAGCACCTAATATCTTAATATTCAATTTATATAAACATTATACACTATATTCCATGTTATGTCAATATTATGTAAACAAAATAATTTAAAATATGCATAATTTTATTTATAGTAACATATAAAATTTAAAAGATTTACTTTTACTAAATCTACAAATAGTATTTTTAAAAGTTAAATATCATAAAAATTACAAGCTCTATCTTGAGTTTCAATATATTCTTCAAGTTCTCCTGTGGAGCTTGCTACAAGTTCATATATAAGATATTCAGGTTTTATAAATTCAATAAGTTTCCTTGCACTATTATCTGTAAAAGGCTTATGAGAATCTATTTTAAAAACATGCATAAACACTTCTTCACTCATCGGGTTTAAATCAAACTCTTCACTCTCTTCATTTTTTTTCTTTATCTGAGACCTTACATATTCCCCTGATAACGAACAATTAAGGTGTATGCCTTTAATTAAATTTTTTAATTCTCCGAATTCCTCCACCCTATTTATTATATATTCAACTGCTTCTTTTTCATCTTTAAGATATAAATTTGTATTCATTAGATGTGCTGTATCAAGCATAAAACCTTTATTAGGATATTCAACTCTATTTAACAACTTAAATGCAATATTTTTATCAAGCATAGTAAAACCAGGCCACCACATGTTTTCAAATAAAAGTTTTATATTTGTGTCTATCCCACTAAATACTTGGTTTATCAAATCAATACCTGCCTCCACTACTTCAGCGTCAGAATAAGCAAATTTATAGTCATAAGTATCTTCAACCTCCACATGTGCCACATGAAAAACCATATACTCTGCACCAATTTTAGTCGCAGTCTCTATTTCCTTTCTATAATGTTGTATCATAATATCTCTACTAATGCCTTCATAATATTTTTCTACAGCATCCATACTTTTAAACTGTTTTAAAAGTGACCTTCTATTACCATTCCAAAAATCCAGCCATGTAGGATAATACTTCAAATGTACTCCTTTAACTATTTTTTTAGGAAGAATTTTTTCTTCCCACATAATTGGATTCAAAAGTTCAACACCATTCATATAATGCTTTTCTAAAAAATCTGTTATTTTCTGACTATCAAAATCAAATCTTTCAAGATCATAACTATATGTAGACAAATTCATAAGCTTTAGCATACCTAACATCTCCATTCACCAATTTTTAGCTAAACAGAACTTAACATTTTTTCTTATAAATTGTAAATTTTACGCCTCATACTTGCTTTAAAATGAGCCAAGTACCTTTTCATACTTGGCTCATTTCAAAATAACTATTACTTATTTAACTTAAACATCAGCTTTAGGATTTATATTAATCTCCCCAAAGGTATTCTCATAATTTTCAATGGATTTTAACAGCATATTACACATACTTTTTGCCTGCTGGGGACTCATAAATATTTTTACACTATCTGTTATGTCTTTTTTATATACTTTCATAAAATCCAACTGAAAATCATATACACTCACAAAAATATCCGCTCTGTTTGAATATAGTTCTTTTTCTTCTAATTTTATATTTTCCTCCATAAAACTCACCCTTACCTTCCATGTTTTTTTATTTATGTGTTTCTAACTGCACTATAATCAAAAGATTATTAAAAATAAGCATCAGTTACTTTGATCCAATAGGTATTTCTATCGTGTCCGAAAGCGGATTCATGTTTTCTAAGCTGTCCCATACAAAAGCCTTTAATTTATATAACCCTTGTTCAGGAAGCTTCATCATATCAGTTAAAATAGAGGAATCTCCATTTTTTATAGTCTGACTACCACTTACATAGTTAACAAATTTATCATTGTTATCATATAGCGCTAATATTAGTGATACAGCCTGATCGCTTCCCGAATTATTTTCTGCTTTTACTGATATTTTAGCATCATCACCTAAATTAAAGGATGTATTTGGTGCTAGATTAGTTATTATTATAGGTTTAGGTGTAGTATCATTGCTTACTATAACATTACATTGTGCATTTATATTTGTATTGTCCACAGGTACTGCTTTTATAGTTGCTGTACCTTCTGCTGCTGCTGTTATCTTTCCATCTCCATCTACAGTAGCTATTGATGTATCGCTGCTTGTCCAAGTTATATTCTTATTTGATGCATTATCCGGAGCTATAGTTGCTGTTAATTGAGCTGTTCCTCCTGGTTTTATGTTTACACTTGTTTGATCCAGACTTATACCTGTTACACTAGTATTACCACCTGGATTTGACATATTTGCTAATGCTGCTGTTAACTTATCCTTAGTACTCTGCTTTATAGAAGTCTTTTTAACATCACTTAATGCATTGTATAAAGTATTAGCAGCCTCAACCTCTGTTTTATTTGCAGCAGTTATGCTGTCTGGAAGTGCCAATATAGCATTATTTACTGGTACTGTGGAATCTGTAACATCTGTACAGTCAAAAATTGAATTTTTTCCTCCATAAGCTCTTATAAAGGAATCTATTCCTCTACATATCTGTGATGGATCATAAGTTGAATTGTTATATTGAGTACTACCACTTCCCACATCAAATTTCTCCAATGCAGCATCTATCATAGTATTTCCATTTTTTATGTATTTACTGTCAAATATATCCCTCTTAGCCATTCCAAGAGTCATATAAACTTGTGCATTAGTCCACGGATTATTATAATCACCAGGCATACCTCCCCAAAATGAGCCTTTATAAGTTTGTGAATTAGAACATTGATCAAATACATGTTCCATAGCCTGTTTTACATCATAATATTTATCTCCTTCTTTTGCATTTGGATCATAATAAGCTGCTATTGGCTGAAATTTCATAATCCACATATCACTGACACTATTTCCTGTTATAGTAGAACCATCCGCCCCTGTTGTTCCCAATGCATCTTTTGCCCATTGATGAATCCATGCTTCTTTGTTAATGCGATTTCCAGTGCTAGGAACAGCATAATTATAAGAGTTTAAAGCAAGGACAGCATATTGCTCGGCAAAGGTTTGGTTGGATTTAAAATTCTCATTTGAAATTATATCTATTAAGTCATAAGCTTCTATATCCCTTGGATCATAACCTATAGAGGTAATGGCCAAAACTAATTTTTCCCATTCTGTCTTTTTTACATCCTGAACTGTTATTCCTGCAGCTTTCATATTCTGCAAGCCAGTCTGTATACTCTTAAACCAGTCATCATAAAATCCAGAAGGTATTCCTGTATATCCAGAACGAGCTGCTGAAAATACACCCCAATCTGCATCAGAGAAAGCAATTGACCCTTCCGTTCCTCCAACTGGAACCCCATCTCCACTCCAACTAAAATCAGATACTTTATCAATGCCTAATTTAGCTGCTAAGCTACTATAAAGTGTGTTTTCTGCTTTTTTTGCATTTGTTATTTGATCTGCTTTTTCAGTATCAGAAACTGTTGTAATTCCATTACCATTAAAATTGGGGCTATTGAAGGTAACATTGCCTATTTCAAATTTATATTTTTGATTATCAGCATAGGTAAGCTTAAGGTTACTTTTTAGTACATCCGAAGTTAAATCTACTGGGGTACCATTAACAACCGGAATGTATTGCATAGTTACATTACTTCCCGTGAAGCCTGGAAAATTTATTGTCCCAGGTAAAGTTACTTGCACATTATTGGCAGTAATACTATCTTGATCTGAACATGTAAGAGAAGTTGTATAACTTGCTGTTAAATCTACAGTTCCATCAGCATTTACTGTTTTATCTGCTATATTTATATTTACATCTACAGGCATAGTAACTGCTGATTGAACTGCTTGATCTGCTCTTAGATAAGGATATCCATCATTTACATTCTCTGCAATATTCCATACAGTACTAAAATCCCAATTAGAGTACGTACTCTGCTGTTTCATTTCAGCTTCAGTCTTTGATATGCCAGCTTGTGGTGTAGTTGTAGGCTGTATTTTTTCTCCATTATAATAACTAGTGCTATAAGGTGCCGTTGTAGGGTTATTTCTAGCAATTGGGTATACTAAATTCCCCTGTAAGTTACCACTTACATAACAATTATTTATAGCCTTAGCATATATTGAGTAATATGTAACACCACCAACTCGTGCTGTTTCAGTATTAGGGACATCTATATCTGCTCTACTATAGCAATTTTCAACAAGGGCACCAAGACTACTTGACGATTTAACATATCCAACCACCCCACCTATTGATATCGAGGTAGAAGTAGATGTTATATTACCATCTACACTGCAAAAATTGATTTTTCCTTTTGAGCTTGTGTTAGCTATGGAGCCATATAATAAAGAATCACTAACATAAGAACTCGATGTTCCAATAGCTCCTACCACATTCATGTTCAAATGTAGATTTGCAACAATTGCAGAACTACCAATGTCACAAAATAAACCAGAGTAGACATCATTAAATCCAGAAATCTTATGTCCTTGACCATTAAAAGTACCTTGAAATGTTCCTGTAGTTTGTTCTAATTTAAAATCTCCCACATCAATATCTTTTGTTAGAACAGCGGTCTTACCTTCAAATGTGTCTGTGTTAACTGCCTTACGAAAATTATTTAAATCTTCTACCGTATTAATCATATATTGACCACTTTCATCTGTTTGTAATAAAGACGCATCTGCTAAAACTGGAACCGCTAATAACAGATTAGTAAAAATTAAAGATGAAATTAAAAAAATATTAAAAATTCTTGTATAAAAAAATTTTTTTATCTCCTTCATTTTTCCCTCCTTTAAGATATATAATCTCATTTAAGGCAATATTTTTATATTTAGTTAATTAAAGCTCTCTATCCATATTGCAATGCTAGAATATTTTGAAACATAAATCTAATTGATTATAGAGCGGAAAGTCGCCAACTTACATTCCGCTCTACAATTTATAGATTATTTAACACTAATTCTATTTAATTATGGTAGTACAGCATTTAAATCATCGAGCACATCATCAACACTAGTTTGACTAATAGTTAAATTTTTAAGTGCATTCTCTGCTGCTACATATTCGTCATAACCAGTAGCACCACTAGCTGGTTTAGCAGTTGTTGCTAATTTAGTAATTAAAGCTGTTTTGTCTGTTCTTGTAAAGAATGGTGCAGTTGCGCTTGTATTCCAATTATAATATCCACCTGTAACAGTTCCATTTGGTAAGTAACCTGATAGTCCTAAATCGCATCCAGAAGCCATTGAGAATTCCCAACGTATTACAGCGCCATCTGGTAAACTTGACAATGCTGTATCAGCAGTATAGTAATTATAACTTGAATCATGATCTGTATTATTTACTGTAAACATCCAACCAGAAATTCCATTATATTCTTTTTCTCTTAAGTAATTTGAATCACTAACAATTGGCTGATTATATGCTGTAGTTGTATCATAACAAATTGCTGGTATTTGACTTGTGTAAGCATAAGTAAAGCTAGCTGTATTATCTTTAAAAGCTTTTACATAGCTACCATAGGAACTTGAAGCTGCATCAATATTACTAGCACCTACAGCAGTTTCTGTAGCATCTAACACCGTTTTTGTGTCATCTAAACTTACTTGTACTGGTTGCAAAATAGGAGCTTGTCCTGTTATATTCTTTTCAACATCCACATAAACAGTTTTTGTTCCAGACGCATGTACAGTACTAAAAGTAGATGGTACTACAGCTCCTAAAGATAATGCTGCCACACATATGGTGACAAATAATTTATTTTTCATTCTTTTAATCATTTTCGCATACTCCCCTTTTAATTTTATTTTTTCTCTTAAAATTTACTCTTATAACTATTGTGTTAGCTTAAATTTTATCCCATGCAACCATCTCCTAATTTTTATTTACCTGTAAACTTATGCCCAGTTATATAACTGTTATATTTTATACTTGCCTTTATATAGAGGGTATTATTAAATATAAAGGCAAGCAGCTGACTAATTAATATAAAGTAAATATATTTTTTAGATAACAACATAAAAAAGACCTTCTTTCGAAGGTCTATAATATACGATACGAATACAAATCTAGTTCAAAAAACTAAATTTACAACATCGCTCGATACTTGTCTCTCCCTCCGAGAGCATTATATCCATCAGAACAGGTAGGTCTACTGGCTCAGAATCATTTTACTCCTCACACCTTCCCAAAGGCTTATACCTTCAGTGGTCTATCATGAGTTTCATCATCCTTACAGAAGCGGGGGCTGCAGTGGCTTTTAACCACTTTCCCTATTAATTCCTCTAGAGGAAGCCTGTACTGAATATTATTTAATTTATAATTTTCTTTACTTTCATACTACATCTTTTTTCCTTATTTGTCAATAAATTATAAAATTTATTTTAAAATATTGTTAAGTTTTGTATTATTACAAATTAAACTATTTTACACATTCATCAAAATGAATATCATATGAGTTGTGTTTCTCAATTTTAATATTTATTAAAATAACCCTAGACTTCACCTTATATAACTTATATCAAGCTTCCTCTTATAACGCTGCAGCACTGGCAGAAAGCTCTCATAAAAAATTATAGAAAATATAAAGGAACCTCCTCCATGCAAAATATCAAAAATCAAGCCTGCTATATAGGCCCCTATAATACTATTAATGTTTATTGGCTTTATAAAAGCAGATACATACCAGATATTCATAACCCAATCAAACATAAAACCAAATATAAAGCATACTATTGAAAAACTCATAGCTGATACTTTTTTCTCTCTTTTCCCTAAGATTCCTGATATGATTCCAACTAACCCCCAAGAAAACATCTGCCAGGGCGTCCAGGGTCCTTGACCAAAAAATATGTTAGATAAAAAAGCTGTGGTACTACCAATTAAAAAGCCTTCATAGGGACCAAATACCAAACCAGCAAGTGCTACAAGGAAAGTTACCGGTTGTACATTGGGGATAGGTGCAAAAACCATTCTGGAGACTGCTGTGAAAGCACTTAAGGTAGCAATAATTGCTATTTCTTTTGTACCAGACTTGGATTTTTCGAAATAGAAATAACTCATGAAAAGTATAAAAAATACCCCTAGTGTAATAATTAGAGAAATTCCTGTCTGCGTATCTTTATTTAAGGTCATCAACATAAGAAATATAACAATAACTGCTGTAGAAGTAATTATAAACTTTTTCATATTGAGGTTACCTTTCTTAAATCTTTTTCTTTATTTAAAAATGTATAAGCTTCCCTTTCCTGCTTTAAGCATTTTATAAGCTTCAAGGGCTTCAAGCGCCTGCTCTGTTCCCATAGTATTATAGCCAGTTTCTTTGGTATGATAAAACCCCCCGCCTTCTACCTGACACTGAAGCAAAGCATCTAAAGCATTTTTACTTTTAGTAAATTTAGCTCCTGTAGGATCTATTCCATTACTGCAAAGGGCTATAACAACTTGAGAGCAGCTTTCACTGTTAACAGTGCCCCAGGAAGAAAAACTGCCATCTTCATTTTGTATAGCTGATAGTCTGTCTATTGCTTCATCTATAGCAGCTTTTACATCACTTCTATCCTTGTAAGGCGCTAATGCTGTAATTGCCATTCCGGTCATATCAGGATCAGCAGTATCTCCACCATAGGACCACCCCTTATCCTCAGTCCTATAATCCAGTATTTTATTTATAAGCTTTTCTCTTGTCCATGCAGCATTTTCTGGTACACTAAACTTTCCTGAATCCAAGGCTATTAGTGCAAAAATATAGGCATTTATACCTTGATTCTCCATATCATTACAATTATATATATTTTCTACCAGGTTATATCCTGCAAAATTAGTAGGATCTTCTCCTATGGCCATTAAAGCTATGGTGGTTCTTTCATAGTCAGTAGGTTGACTCATAATGCCGCTGCTAGCTTTTAAACTACTCTCCAGATTGCTTACATAACTTGCAGGAATCTGCTGTCCATACCTTGATAATACTATTGCCTGCCAGTCATCCCCTACTCCTTCTTGTGATATTTTATTTATTCCAAGCTTCAATGCATTATCCACTTGTTCTCCATAAACATCTTGATCGCCTGTTATTGTAAAATTACATTGCACATTTTCCTTTAATTGTACATTTTTTATAGAATGAAGTTTATTACTTATGTTTATTGTGTAACTTTCTCCTGCTTTATATCCTTCCTTAGGGGCATCTATTATTATAGTTTTACTATCTCCTAATCTTATGTTTGTAACTAAAATATTTCCTTTACTATCTACTACAGTTATAGCATTTTTAACATCACCATTAAAATCTACATCCTGATTAAATTTTATACTCCAAGATTTATTGGTATCTGAAGTTTCTTTAGTTATTTCCTTTGCCATAACAAATGTATTAGATAAAATTGTTGAAGCAATTACTGCTGCTATAAGTATATACTTGCTTTTTCTCTTTAACATTTATATCCACTCCCCTTAAATTTATATAAAACTTTATTTTTAAAAACTACCTTTTCCCCAATCATCCTCATATCCATCGTGTATTCCATCTGCAAGATACTTCCAAACTACCACATCACCCTTGTGGTATGTCCATTGTCCACTTCCTACATTAGGTTTATGAAACTTACCCTCACCATTTTTCTTTACATAATAACACCATCCAGACAACTTTCCTGCCTTCTTTTCTTCAAGACCGTCTATAGCAGCAAAATATAAAGTAGATGCAGAACCCGTGGCTTTATATTTTATCTTGGCATCATCTAAAACTCTTTCCATTATATATCCTACAGTTTCTCCATCCATATTACTGATATCTTTCTGTAAGATCATTTTATTCCCATTTACTGTATCAATAATTTGCAGAGTCATCTGGCTGTTAGAATCCTCCTGCTTTACTTTATCACTTTCACTAGCTTCAGCCTTTACTGCAGGATTTGTTTGTGAATTACTCGCGCTTCCTGTATTATTTGAACTAGTGCCCGTAATATCCTGTTTAGTTTTACTTTCATCTGGTTTTGCAGCCGTTTCAGAAGTTACAGTTGTACTATTTTTTGCATCCTTAGAAGAGTTATCCTGCGGTTTAGTGCTGCCTGCTTCAGTTTTGTTCTCTTTTGCTTTAGTATCAGTAGATTTATTCTCAACTTTTTGAGATGCTTCTTGTTTCTTTGTAAGAGTATCTGCATACATTTTTTGAGCCTTAATGGCAAACACAAACATAACAAAGCATACAATAAAAGCTGATACTGCTATTAGATATTTCTTTTTATTGTTATTCATAACTAACCCCTCCAGATTTCTTATTATCTTTTATATAACTGATATCAAGTTTTCTTTTGTATCTCTGCAGTACCGGGAGGAAGCTATCATAAAAAATTATTGAAAATATAAAGGAGCCTCCTCCATGTAAAACATCGAAGGTTAATCCAGACATATATGCTCCCATAATAGTCCATATATTTAGAGGTTTTACAAAACCTACTACATATTGTATATCCATAATCCAATCAAACATAAATCCAAGCACAAAACATACTAGTGAAAACTTCATAGCTGACATTTTCCTATTTCTTTTTCCTAAAAGGCCTCCTATAATTCCAACTAAGCCCCAGGAAAACATCTGCCAAGGTGTCCAAGGCCCTTGACCAAAAAATACATTGGACAAAAAAGCTGTAGTACTTCCGACTAAAAAACCTTCATAGGGACCAAATACAAATCCAGTTAGTGCTACAAGAAAAGTTACAGGCTTTGCATTTGGAATAGGTGCAAAAGCCATTCTAGCAACTGAAGCAAAAGCGCTTAAAGTTGCAATAATTGCAATTTCCTTTGTACCCGCATTAGATTTTTCAAAATAGAAGTAACTCATAAATAGTATAAGAAACACGCTTAAGGTACAAATTAGAGATATACCTGTTTGAAAATCACTTTTAGCTGTCAATGCCATTAAAGTAACGGTTATAGCAGCGGTAATAAAAATTATAATTTTTTTCATATATTGCACCTGCTTAAAGCTTCTTCTAAAGTAAATATGCTCCTGTCTTTATCCCTTACAAGCTTATTAATGGAAGTGGTATAAAATATACCTTCTCCTAAAATATCTTCTCTTGTACCCTTTGCTACAATACTGCCATTAAACATAATCATATAACCGGTGCAAAACTTGCTGGCAAAATCCGTGTCATGAGTTACAAGCACAATGGCTGTTCCCTGACTATTAAGATTTTTTAGTACATTACCTAATTTATCTTTAAGGTCACTTTCAAGCCCTCTTGTAGGTTCATCCAGTAATATTATTTCTGGCTTTAATACCAAAATAGACGCTATGGCAACCCTTTGTCTCTGTCCACCGCTTAAATCTCTTGGGTTCTTATCCTTAATATCATAGATCTCTAATTCTTTTAAAACCTCTTCTATAACCTCCTCATCATACATCTCATAATTATCCATAGTAAATCTAATTTCATCGTAAACACTATCTTTTGACAGATAATCATTAGGATTTTGAGAAACATATCCTATATACTTAGCTACTTCTCTTATATCCATATCTTCTATATTCTTATCATGAAGCTTTATAGTACCTTTATAATCTTTAAGGCCCATAATAGCCTTTAAAAGTGTGCTTTTACCAGCGCCATTAGCACCCATTATACTTATAAAATCGCCCTTGTTTACATTGAAATCCACATCACTTAAGGCCTCTTTAGACCCATATTTACAACTCATTTTTTTTATTTGCAGTAAGTTTCCAGCATCATTTTCTAAAATTATACTTTCTTCTTTCCTAATTTTTATATCACTATTTAAAAATTGTATTCTAGCATCTCTAAAGCTTTCAGGCATAGACTTAAAGTTGGTTTTTTTCAAAAATTTTAAATAGTCGGGCATAAAAATAGCTTGTTCTCCGCTGCAGTTATTATAAAAATCTTCTTTATTTTTAAAGGTGTGTAATCTTCCTTTATCCATAATAGCTATAGAATCTGCCGCATCAAACCACCTATTTACTCTGTGCTCAATGACAATTATAGTTATTCCTAATTCTTCATTTATTTTTTTTATTAAATTTATAACTTCTTCCGCTGATGATGGGTCCAATTGAGAGGTAGGTTCATCTAAAATTATACACTTAGGCATATATACAAGAGCTGATGCAACTGCTACCTTTTGCTTTTCCCCTCCTGATAAAGACGTTATATCTCTTTCTGCAAGATGAAGTATTCCCAAAAATTGTAACGCTTCATAAACCATTCTTTTTATTGTTTTTTCGTCTGTTCCTACATTCTCTAATCCAAAAGCCACTTCTCTATGGACTTTATTCATCATAAGCTGTTTTTCTGGATCTTGAAAAACCATAGTTATTTTTTTGGCTCTTTCTTTATGCTTCATTTCATCTAGAGATTTTCCATCTATTTTTATTTCTCCACCTATGGTTCCTCCATAAAAATTAGGAACAGTTCCTACCATTGCTCTTGCAAGCGTAGATTTGCCAGATCCTGATTTTCCAGCTATAAGAAGAAAAGAATTTTTCTCTAAAGATAAATTTATATCCATTAAGGATTTCTTCTTTTCTAAAGGATAAGTAAATTCTAAATTGTTAATCTCTATAAAAGCCATCTTTTTTCTCCTCGCTATTAAAAATTACAAATAAAGTAATACATACAATTAAAACAAAAATTACAGCGATACCAATGTTTATAAAATTTACAATAGTTACTCCATCATATATATTAAACTGTACCCAATTTTTAAATTCTGCTATTCCATAGAATATAATAAGTGTAACGCTTAGAATTATAATTTTATAATCCCTGCTGTAAAACTTCTGTCTTTCATACACGCTTCTATTGCCACTTAAGAACCCTCTGACATAAGCAGCTTCTCCTATTGAAAATGACCCTTCCATAGAGTCTTCTAACAGTATTGAAAGCACAGGGATATAGCTGGCAGTTTTTTCTTTAGATTTTTTCTTGTTAAATTTTACTCCTCTAATTTCATATACCTCTTTTAAATTTTTAAATCTATCCTTCATACTTGGAATAAGTTTAAAACTTATCATAAGCATCAGTGTTGATTTAGGCATTACAGAAGAAAAATAGGATACTGCTCTGTCTGTGTCAATCATAGATTCAAACACTAAAAAAAGATAAATAACAGCGAGAAACTTAAAGGAGAATACTATAGCATACACTATTGCTTCTAGTGTAAATCTCTTATGAAACAAGTAAAAAAGTGTAATACTTCCTGAACTTACAAAAAACATGTTAATTACTATTATTAAAATAGCAACCGGTATAAAATAATAAAAACCTGTTACAAATTTTTGTCTTTCTTTAAAACAAGCTATCATTGATACTAAAAATACATACACAGATGCTAATATTACAGGATTATCATTAGAAAATATCATGATCATCATAGATATGAAAATAAGAGCAGCTGTTAATACATGGTATACTTTAAAATCATTGTAATATTTCATCTTCTCTTCTACGATTTTTTCGTCTCTAAAATATGCACTATCCTTCTTCAGCACTTTTTTTCACTTCCTTAATAAAATGCTCCAGAGAATGGTTTACAAAAACAACCATTCTCCAGAATATTCTTTGAAGATTTTCTATTTGACTTCAAATTCATTTATATCCATTATGTTTACACTAGAAGCCTTTATATATCCATGATATTTTCCCACATCAAGTATTGTAGTTACATCCATAGCTCCTATAGTCTGATTTATATACTTTAGATTCCCTTTTTCATCATATAAGGTTATAGTAATAGGATCACTATTATTTTTACTATTTCCCTGCAATTTTATAATATTGTCCTTTGTTTGTATTATATTTAAAGTAACAGCTCCAGTTATGTTTACAAGAGTTGTATCTGTTGTTGGGTTTGTTGGCCCTGTAGAAGAGCCTGCTACTGTCACATTGCAAACTGCTGGATTTGCTGTATAATTAATAGCAAATCCCTTTGTGCTGTCTATTGAAGTAGCTGTTATGGCCGCCGTTCCAGCCTTTATTGCCATTATTTCACCATTACTATCTACCGATGCCACTGTAGAATCACTGCTAGTCCAGATTATATCCTTATCAGTAGCATTAGCAGGATTAACAGCGGCTTTAATATTAGCTGTATCACCAGAATTCAAGTTTAACTGAGTTTTATCTAAGTTAATGGAATCCACATCTCTAAAAGCAGCTTCATCCCATATACCAGTGACATAAATCCAATGTATCACATCTCCGTTTTTAACATGATAATCTCCACAGCCTACATTAGGAAATGTGCCATTTACATTGTACTTCCATCCACTCCATTTACCTCTATCAAATTCTGACATACCATTTATCTTTGATATATATACCTGACTACTTGAACCTTTATTTACAAAGCTTATTCCCTTACTGTCAAGAGTACCCTTAAGCAAATCATACACAGACTCTCCATCTTTAGCATCTAAACTATTCTCTGTTAAAATAGTTCCTTTATATCCTACAATATCTAATGAAACCTTGATACCTTCATTCTTTCCCGCTGTCACAACAGTTACAATACAAGATGCTGTTTTCTGTCCATCTGTCGTAGTAACTGTTATGGTTGCTGTTCCCTCTTTTATTCCTGTTATATTTCCATTTCCATCTACTGCTACTATTGACGTATCACTGCTCGTCCAAGTTATATTCTTATTTGTAGCATTATCTGGTTGTATTGTTGCCATCAGCTGCAATGTATCTCCTACTGCTAAACTTGAACTCGTTTTGTCTAAAGTTATTCCAGTTACAGAAGTCGTTTGCTTTTCTTCTGTTGGTATTGTTGTTATTTCTTTACCGTCTTTATCCTTACAATCAACATTAATATCTTTTCCTTTTTCAATACTACCTACTACTGATGTATTATCATTAAATTTTATAGTAACATCTGCATCAGCACTGATTTTTGATATTTGAGCGTTATTTGTCTCTATTGTTGCTTCTTTTGCAACACTAATTTTTTCAAATTTACCTTGAAGTGCTATATTGGGTTTTGATTCTGAATTCACTTTAACTTCTGGAATAGGATTATTAGTTGATGCAAGTAATTTAATATTAGAGTGCACTTCTATGCTGTCTTTAAAATTCCCTCTTAACTCCAAGGTACCGCAATCTTTTTTATCATCGTTTTCAACAATAACTTGTCCAAAAGTTCCTGTTGAATCTGTAGAATCAAGTATACAGCTATTTGACACCTGGGTATTTTTTATTTGAGTTTCACCCTTTACTTCAATTCTTACATTACTAATGCTGCTAACTTGAACTAAGTCTGATTTTACATTGTCAAAGTTAACACTATGTGCCCCTCCCGATTTCACAACAATTTTACTTGCGGTAACATTTTCAATAGTGCTATTTCCATCCGTACCTGGATCTATTATAAGTTCACCATCAACTTTTACATTCTTAAGTGAAACATTATTTGCTGAAATAGTTATATTTCCTCCAATTTCACTTTCATTTTCACTTACACTTCCATCATAAGTTTGACCCTCTGATTTTAATTCCAAATCATCTGTATCTTCACTACCGCCACTTGATGTAACGGTTACTGTTTTACTTTTTGATTCTCCATCTTTTTCTACTGTTATTGTATGTGTTCCTGCCCCATTTATGGCGATTGTAGCATATCCGTCTATATCAGTAGTTGCTACCTGCTTTTCATCTACTTTTACAGCTACATTATAAACACCTCTATATACACAAGTAACTCTAAGCTTCATAGAATCTCCTGATTTAATGGAAGATGGTATATCTTCTAAAGTCAAAGGTATTGCTCCCTTATAATCTGGAGAAACCAATGCATGCCAGTCCCACTCATGATAATCAAAATTTAGAGTATCTCCTTCTTTAGGATATACACCCGGCGCACCTACAGAGGTAATTTTCCCATTCAAATATACAAACCAATCTATGCC
The DNA here is from genome assembly GCF_019207025.1 of Clostridium thailandense. GTDB lineage: Bacteria > Bacillota > Clostridia > Clostridiales > Clostridiaceae > Clostridium_AM > Clostridium_AM thailandense. Next base: position 24,424 of record NZ_JAEEGC010000116.1, read on the forward strand.
ATAATACCCTGCTTTTCTATCTTCAATTGGCAAATCCTTTAAAAACACATTTAAAAGCCCATCTATACCATTTATAAAGCCTGATCCTTGTAATTCAGTAACTTTACACACACTCTTTAAGTATTCCATTGCATTTTCATTTGTTTTATCTTTGTCTATAGTCATTATAAAGTTTTTTACTGTGCTAGACTGATTATTTTTAGTAATTGTCATAGTAAAGGTTTTACCAGATGAAGAGCCACCAGATGATCCTCCCGACGAGCCTCCTGATGAAGTACCTCCAGCTGTTGTAGTTGGTGTAGCTATCGATGTTGGTACTGTTTTTCCGTTAAATAAATCAATCAACCCATTTAATATACTATCTGCTACTACAGCTTCACCACCTAGTGCTATAAGCTCTGTTTTATTAGACATTTTTGATTTTATAAATTCTGCTGTCTTGCTTGGAATAGTTTTATAAATAAGAACCAAAGGTGAAGAATTTTGAGCTGCAAGAACTGATCCTGCAAGTGCATCAGCAAATTCATTTCCAGTTGTACCATCTCCTTCTGCCATAAATACTTTTTCAAATTTCAAATCATTTTGAAACTCGTTTATTATAGCAAGATTAGTTTCAAACCTATCTTGTCCACTTAACCTTTTAGGATTAGGTAAATCACTTTGTATCTTTTCACTTATGACTCCTGTTCCACCAACTATGTAACTGTTTTTTATATTTTTATCTTTTATATAATCTTTTATACCATCTGTGAGATCATTTTTATCTGATAATAGAATAGGCATTCCTTTTTGAGCAGCAATAGGTGCTATAGATAAACTGTCTGCATATCCATTTCCTGAAGTAACTACAACACTTGCAACTTCCCCTAAACTTTCAGCTATCTTTAAAGAAGTTTCATATCTATCTTTTCCCCATAATCTTTCAAGATGAGTTATTCCTGAACTTTTTAACTGATTTTCTACATTTTCAGATAAAGAACCAGTTCCCCCAATTATAAAAACATTTTTAACTTTAAGTCTTTTCAGCTCATTCATAGTTTCATTGCTTAGTCCACTTTTATCTGTAAGCAATATTGGAGCATTATATTTTTTAGCTAGGGGCGCCGCACAAAGAGCATCCGCATATCCATACCCTTGTGCTATAACAGCTGTATCTGTTCCGTTTTTCCATCCATTTTGACTTATTTTTATAGAAGTCTCGATTCTGTCCTTTCCAAAAATTCTACTCTTACTTATAGCTTCATCAGCATATACATTAGCGACATTGGATAAAGTAATACTGACCATAAATAGAAACAGTATAATTTTACTAATTATTCTTTTCATTTTATCCCCCCTATTAAGTTTTAAAATTAAGCATAAGTTTTTAGCTAAAATATTTAATTAACTACCTTCCTATATTTTTTTCATAACTAAATATCCTCCTTTTTTATTCACATTCTAAATAAACTCAGAAAAAATTGCACAAAAAATGAACCCTTGAAAGAGCCCACCTTTTTTCACCATAAAAATTATCTATTTATAGATAATTTTTTTGCGTATACATCTTTCCCTCCGAAAGAATCAACAAATACTAGGCAGGTTTCCTGGCTCGGATTCATTTTACTCCCTCGTCTTCCCAGATAAAAATTATCCAGTGACACAATAAGGTTTCATCCTCCTCACAGTAGCGGTGGGCTGCAGTGGTTTTCCACTTTCCCTTTTAACTCTATTTTTAATCAATAGAAGCACCTAATACTTTCACTATTTAATTTTTATTTACTTATTTCCCATTAAACATATTATTAATTTTGTGAAAATTAAACTTTTTATATTTTGATCAAATTTCAGTGAGAAACATATTTTAAAACTATTTTTAAAAGGTTACGGTTACACTTCTTTCTTTTAAATCATCATTTGATGGTACATAGTTAGTATAGTTACCATCACCATCTTTCTCAGCTCTTATTGATGCTGTGCTTTTAGCTTTTACTTTAATTTTATTATTAAATTCTGATACATTATTAAATGTAAATATAACAGTATTTCCATTTATTTCTACTGAATCAGCTTTTAAATTCGTCCCATCATCATTTATAAATACAAAATCGTCAGGTTTTACACCACTGCTTGTATCAAGCACTGTGTCAAATGTTATATATATCTTTCCATTACTACCTTCCTTTGTTGCACTCCAATAACGTGAAGTAGTCTCTGGCGCTGCTTCATAATCATATATTCTATTTTGGCTATTGCCTGTTGTATCAGATAAACTAGCTATGGATGCACCAGTTTCATCCGTTGTCTTGGCATTAGATTTTATTCCAAGATATGCTTTTTGTCCTTGAGCTTTTACCATATCTATTTTAGTTGTATTTTTATTATTGTTAGTTTTTCCATTAGCAAAAATTATAACTGGCACTGTTTTCTTTTCATCCTCAGTAGCAGCATATCCATCCTTAAATGTAAGCGTTACTTTGTCTCCTGAGACACTTGCATCAGTTGGTGCCACCCCTCCTAATGTAAAGTCACTAGCATCTAAGTTATCTATAGCTTTATCAAATTGAATATCAACTTTCAAATCATCTCCTGAATAATAGACCCTAATTGTATCATCCTTTACTTTTGTTCCATTTAAATTAATATATATTTCGCTTGTATATGCTGTACCATTTAATAAATTTCCAGTCTCATCCTTAACGTTAAAAACCATCATCTTTATTACATCATTAGTTTCACCAGTAATGGTACCATTATTTCTCTGGACATGATAGCTTGCTGGAAATTCTATTATGGCACTTTTGTTATCTCCACCGGCTATAATACTTGTGTTACTTGGCAATACCTTAGTATCTCCTTCTCCATTTACAAACTTGTAATTATCTTTGTTTGTAATTGCATTTGCATCCATATCTTCAGAAAAATAAACAACTACTTGATCTTTTCCAGAAGAACTATTTTGCTTATAATATATACCTTTTACTTTTGGTGCTACATTATCAGTACCTGCTAAAGTAGTTGTATATTCCTCCATTGTATTTGGCGAAGCTACTGTATCTATAATATTCTTAATCGTTAATGTATAATTAGAACCTGTTAGTCTCCAATCATCACTACTATCCGATGGATTAGATTTTGTTAACTTAATATCATAAATATTAGTATTGTCATTATTATTTTTACCACTTGCACTATATATACAATCAATATGACTAGTTATGTTTGTAGATTTACTATCATCTAGTTCATAGTTTGATTTATTTGTAGCATAAGAGTAGTTAACATCTTTGCTAAATTTTACACGTATGGTTTCACTATCAATTGCAGTGACTCTTGTAACCGTTGGCTTAGTTTCATCTTTAACATTTTCAAAGTTCACTCTAGTATCATCAGCAACTTTGTTTCCAAAAGCATCTTTAATGTTATTTCTTATGTAAAGAACATTTGAGCCTATTTTAATATTGGTCAAACCTTTTATTTTAATTTCACAATCATTATCATCAGTATCAAAGCTAATGCCGTCTATAGTGCTTAACTTAACACTATTTAATTCATAATTTGCAGCCTCAAGGGCAGTTTTTTTATCCATCGCTCTGTCAAAGGTAACATGAACTTCTCCATTAGTAGTTTCTTTTAAAGAAGTAATCGCTGGTCTACTCTGTATATTATCCACTGTGAACCCTAAACTTGATTCTTTAAAAGTAAAGCCGGCAGCATCACTTAAAACTCCATTCCTTTCTCCATCCAAAACTTCTAATGTATGAGTTCCAGCGGCTATCGGTGAATCAAAATAGAGTTCAACTTCATTTGCCCATGTCTTACCATTTGCTGCTATTGAATTTTTAATTTCAGTTAAAGCTGTGTCGCTGTCTATACCATAATTACTTACATTTTGTCCATCAATTTTGATTTTATTCTTTAAAGTATTGATATCTGCCATATTAACAGCTTCTGAAAGCTCAATAGTTATTTTGTTATTTCCCTGTACTGTTACTGTATTCAATGTAGGAACTGTGGTATCTAAAAACATTAAAGCTTGCTCAAAAGTATCTATAGTATTGCTCTTATCTGCAGTTAAAATAGACTTTTTAACTGTAATTATTGCATCATCGTTTTGCTTTCTTGGGTCAGCTAATGTTACTAAAACTGTTTTATTATCTATAGCTTTGGCTACTCCAGTAATTGAAGTTAAAGCATTTCCATCTACTTTATAATTTGTCACATCTTCAGCTGAATCTTTATCTACAGCTGAATTAAAATAAACTTTAAATTGATTAAGATTAACTGTTTCTATTGAATTTTCAGTATTTATCTTTGACTTAGCAGCACTACTTATAGACTCTACTGTTTCTTCAGAGACAACTCCTATCCCACCTACAACATTTAAATCAGTTTTTCTAACCACATGATCCTTTATATATGCTACAGCATTCGTTGTGGCTGTTATTCCTTTCTCATCAATTAACACTGCTGGAGCCGATGCCTTTCCTGCTAAAACTGACGCCACTAGAGCATCTGCATATCCATCACCACTTGCATTTGCTATGTATAATTTATCTGTTTTAATATTATCTTTAAATTCTTTCAATACTTTTAAGTTGGTAGAAAATCTATCTTGTCCTCCATTAATCCTTGTTCCGCCAAAGGAATTTAAAATTCTATCATCTATAATATTTATAGTTCCAACTACGGTAACCTTTGATTTGTTGTTATCTATGAAATTTAAAATCGATTTCATTGAATCAGCACTATTAGTTCCTAACAATAATATTTGTCCTTTAGCCGCTGCTATTGGAGCTACTGAAAGAGCATCTGAAAATCCTTCTCCTCCAACCATTATCACATTACTTGCATCTACTCCCAGTGTAACTAATTTTTGAGCCACAGCCGCATTTGTTTCATATCTATTAGCTCCACCCAATTCTATTAGGTTATAGCTATCTTTCAATTCATTTCTTACTACTTGTGAAACTGAAGCATTTCCACCTACAATATATATATTTTTAGCTTTTAATTTATCTATCGCATTTGCAGCATCTACATTTAAAGCTCCTGATGTAGTTAAAAGTATTGGTGCATCTAGTTTCTTAGCTAATGCTGATGCACTTACTGCGTCTGCATATCCTTCACCTGAGACTAGTACTACATTATCATTAGTTTTCCAATTTGTTATGGCAACCTTAGCTGCTGTTGCATATCTATCTGCTTCACCTATTCTTGTAACTGCCCCTGAAGCTGCCTTAATTGGATCAGTCAATAAAGCTATGTTTAAAACTATTGATATAAATGCAGCACTTGCTAGTGCTCTTGTGACTTTTTTACTCATTTTTAATATCTCCCCTAAATTTACTGTGCATTTTTTAACAAAATAATATCTAAATATTTATTCTCAACTTATAATATAATTTGTAGATTTTATATGCTATCTTCAATTTTAATTATAATTATTTGCAAAAATAAAAACCTGCAACAACGTGCAGGTTAAGATAGTATCATATTAGACTTACATAAAGTTAATTAGTCCTATTGATATAAAAACTAATAATAACGGATCATATAACTTTTATGCAAATAAATGTTACCACACACTTCCCACCGAAGTTGTCGTTAATTATTTTAAGGCAGGTTTCCTGACTCATAGATCAAATTACTCTCTAAACTTCCCAGCAGCATGCCAGTGTTCACTAGATTTCATCCCTACTCACAGTAGCGGGGGCTGTAAAGGTTTTAAACCTTTTTCCCTATTATCTTCATTTTGAAGCACCTTAAAATATTGATTGTCAATTAATGTTTTATTATATATTCACATTATATCTACAAAATGTATAATTGTCAATATTTTGTACAAAATTGTAAAACTTTAAACTTATTCAAAAAAATTACACTTACTAAAAAGTAAGTGTAAAAGGAAAAGGATTAAAAATATTTAAATTAACACCAAATATATAAAAGAGACTTCTTTCGAAGTCCCTAATAAACAAATTATAAAAATACATATTATGTTACATTTAATACAACTAATTTTATAAATTTTTAAATAAGAAAAATAGAAGTATTAAAACAACAGTCATCATGCATTTTCTTTCCCTCCGAAAGCTTGCAGTAAAAGTAACAGGCAGGTCTCCTGACTCACGGGTCTTCCTCTTTCTTCCTTCCCAGATAATTCCAGTGGATATAGAATTTGTCGCCGTATACAGTAGCGGGGGCTGTAGCGGATTTTCACCACTTTCCCTTTTAATTATTAAATAAACCTAATACTTTATTATTTAATTTTACAATAATGAGTATATATTATTTTACCATTTTTGTCAAGTTTTTCTTTAATGCAAAATCTAGATTACATTATTTTGTCCAATTTGGGTTTTTCTGAAAAAAAATCAAAGAACATTTTTTTATTATTCAATACATCTAAATCATGCTTCATATCAAAATAAGAAAGGATTGTATCCTGGTCAATATAATGAATCCAGCATTCCAAATATTCTTCAAAATCAATACCTTCTTCAATTATGGTATCGTCCTGATATACACTCACAATATTGTATAAATACATCTCAATTTTTAGAATTTCATTAATATTTTCCAAATTTATTCCATCTTGTTCTATAATTTTCTTTACTTTTAAAGAATAATTGTTATAATAACTTTGCAGCTTTTTATAAAATTCTCCTATTCTTTTGAGGTGTTCATTAAAATGTAGATTATTAATTCTTATCACTATTTTATTTTTTTTATTTAAATAAGTAGTCAGTCCTGATTTATATTCAACAAATTCTGTCTTATAAAAATAACGCTTCATAAAAAAACCTCCCTTAATTTAATCAATTTTTAAAATAGACTAATTTTATCTCATTACCAAAGATTTAACATTAAATGCCTTTCAAATAGCTCCATCTCTTTATAGTCATTTGTTCTTAATATAGCGGGCAAGTACTTCATATTTAATATGTCTCTTTCTTTTTCTTCTATAGAAATATTACTTTTTTTTAATTTTGTCCATTCTTGTTTTTTAATATCTGATATTACGTTATTTATTGATGTCCTTAAACTTTTATTTTTAATACTCATAAAAATACCCTCCTTCACTAATAAATAAAAAAATCCTTTTAACAAAAGTGTTAAAAGGATTTTATATAGCGAAGCTTGTTCAATCGTAAAAAATAAACAAAACTCTCATTATAACACTCCCCCTATCACTCGTAGAGATAATTGTGTAAAATACAGGCAGGTCTTCTGACTAAAGATTCATCGTTTTAGTACGCCTTCCCTATATTTAAGTGGCATAATGTACTAAAACTCATCTATTACAGCTACGGGATAGTTCAGGATTCTAACCTGATTCCCTTTTAATTAATCAAAATTGATTAAACCCATATTCATCTTTATAAAATTTAACTTTAGTGTATACCTATTAATCACTAATGTCAATATTATAACTAGAACTAATGTTATTAAATTTTTATTCTCCTAAGCTATTTCTGCTACTACTCCAATTTGCGGCCAATGCATATATAATATTCTTCACTATCCTCAGCATAGATAATTTCAAGATTAGCCTTTCTCATAATACTTAAAGTAATCTCTACTTCATCAAGAGTATTAGAATCAATTTTGTGGTCAATTTCATTATGTCTGCTATTTATTTTATCTCTTCCTTCAACATGGGCAATAATGATCTTTCCTCCTACTTTTAGAAGAGAATATGCTTTTTCAAAAAAAGCTTTGCTATCTGTAAAATGAGGATAACAGGAATAAGCTATTATACAATCGTATTTTTCACTGCATGAATAAAGATAAAAGTCTTCTACTGCAAAATTTAAATTATTATAATTATTCTTTTTCTTAGATATCTCTATCATTTTTTCAGATACATCTAATGCAGTTAACTTACCTTCCATTCCAATTTCTTTTTCTATATAAGGTATAATTATTCCAGTTCCACTTCCTATATCTAAAACACTGCTTCCTTTTTCTAAATTAATTTTATCGAAAACATATTTAATTTTTTCTCCAGGGTGGCAGCAAATACTATCCCATTTTTCTGCCATATTATCAAAAAATTCTCTATTATCCATAATTTCTCTCCTTCTTAAATTAATAAGTAAAACTAGCACACTGTATTACTTCTTAAAGACTTTTGAACGGCATATACAATAATAGGTATTAGAATGATTTGTATCACTATACCTGGTAAACCTTTAAGAAATAATCCACTTGCCACTACTCCAAGATTAAAAGGCTTGCTCATTATAATATGGAGCAATACAAAAGTTCCTAATATATTTATAATTCTTCCTAAAATCATACCCGAAATCAACGAAGGGTAAACTCCTATTTTAAATTTATTATAAAACATTGAAATAAATAATCCATAAGAAGCAAGTTCAAAAATCATTATATAAACAAATGGGAATGGCGGCATTCCTGTGAAAATATGACTAAGTAACGGAGTTAATACACCTACACATAATGCATAATAAGGCTGTAAAATAAAAGCTCCAATTAAAATTGGAATATGCATTGGCAAAAACACAGTGCCTGCATCTTTTACACCATGAAACAAGTAAGGAAGTATTAAACCTAAAGCTATAAGCAAGGACGCTCTTATCATTTGCTGTAAATTTGAAACTCTTTTCATTATAAAACCCCTCTCAGTATTTCTATATTCGTAATTTTATTGAATATATACAGCAAATAATATGCCAATATCACAATTCTTCTAAATTAGTGACATCTTTAGACAATGATATCAAAAAGATACAAGATTAGTTTCAAAATGATAAAATCACTGGATTTTTTATCATTTTGAAACTAATTAAAAAATACTTAAGTACAGGAGGGACTGCATTTAAGTATTTTTTAATTTAGGTTTTTAGGTTTTTAAATTTATTTCAAACTATGCTTATTTATAAAGCAATTTTTATGCCAATGCTTCAGCCTTTAATATTCATAATAATAGCTTTTAATTTTTATCATTTTGAAATAAAATTAGTTTCAAAATGATAAATTATGTACTGTGAATTTCATTATGATAACACATTAACGACCAAATGAAACAGCAAAATAATTGATTGCTAAATTCAAATTACCAATATCAAAAGTTTATTCAATAAATTACATCAAAAAATTATAATATAAAATATACTCCATTTATAGTAAACAGTTTATGATCTTAACTATTTGCTATAAATGAAGTATATAATTTGTTTCACTCTTCTATTTTAAGAATTAATTTTTATAACTTAACTTCTATAATAGTTCAAACATATCATAATCAAATTAATATTATCTCAACTATGAAGAAGCTTTCATATTATCATTATTATTTACTTTTTCCTTTTTAAACGAAGCAACTATTTTAAATACAATTATCAAAATGGCAGCCCCAGCTACAGCTGAAATAATATATCCTATTTTTTCATTTATACCAGCTACACCATAATCAGGCATAAGTGCATTATAATTAAATCCATGTTCAAATGCACTAGGTACGTATCCCACTATGTCCTTCATTTCATCTGCTCCCCATTCTCCCCATGCAGTTCCACTAGCTAAAAGTCCTATTGGAGAAAGTATTATCATGGCAACAAGTAATCCGTATAATGATTTTCTATTTGTAGTTTTACCTTCATATATAACTCCTGGTGACATTTTTTTAACATATGAATATACTCCTGCAGTAACTGCACCTTCTAATAAGCCAACTAAAAGATGTGGTAACACCATAGCCGGTATAGCTACATTTAAAGCATAAGGACAATAAATAGCCGCACCTGTAGCATCTTTAAATAACATAGGTTGTATTCCAAATTCTATAGACGCACAAAAGGCTGCTGTAAGTATTCCTAAGTAACCTCCTACAAAAGCTGCTATGTATTCACCTTTATCACTTTTCATTCTATTTTTTATAAAACTATATGTGTAGTACCCTACAAATGGCATAACAAAAGCCATATTAAAGCAATTCGCTCCATAAGCAAGTATACCACCGTCTCCAAAGAACAACGCTTGAATAAGCAGTGCTATACTGACGGATATCGTAGCTGCATAAGGTCCTGCTAAGATTGCAATTAAAGTTGCCCCTACTGCGTGGGCTGTAGTTCCTCCTGGTAATGGAACATTAAACATCATAACTAGAAAAGAAACAGCAGCACAAACACCTAGTATAGGCATCTTCCTTTTACTTACTTCTTTCTTTACTTTGTTTACTGCCTTTGTCCACACCGGTAACATTACTGCTCCCATAACAGCACAAGTTGATGGACTTAAATAATTATCTGGAATATGCATAAATAATACCTCCTAAGTTTTGTTATAGCATTTTAAATTTAAAATACTAAAAATTTAGATGTATTTTAAAACACATCTATTTCTATACTGAGCAATTATGATGCCAAATAAATATCACTTAAAAAGCTTCATTAATCGACAAGTCAGTATCAAAATGATATATTTTTGTTTCAAAATGAGAAACAGGATCAAAATGATACTACTGTTGAATTCTTCAGCTCTTTGATTCCAATATCTTCAAATGTTCATCTCCATTTTAATCACCTCCTCTATTACCAAATATATAACATTAAATGCTCTTTTAAAATGTCTTTCTCTATACACTTCTTCATATCTAATACAGTTGTCCCTTTTATATTTAATACATCCTCTTTTGCTTTGATGATTACACTCCAATATAATTTTTTTCAAAAAAAAATTGCTGACAAAATATACTTGTCAGCAATCCGAATATTTATTCCAAAGTTACATTTGTTGTAATTGCTCTTTTGTATGCTCATGAGTATGTAAGTGAGTATGTTCATGGTCATGTGTATGACTATGTTCATGTTCGTGTTCCGTATCTTTCTCCTCAGAACTCACCACCATACTTTTCCTAGCTTCCCTAAGCATATCATCTGCCTTTTGCATAAATTCTATAGCTCTTTGTATGGATTCTGATGTTTCCAATTTTCCCATTGATTTTGACTTTTCAACCCACTCTTTAAATCCTTCTTCATGGGACTCATTATGTTCAACCCAATGAACTAATAAAACTTTTAAAGTTTCTTCTTCCTTGTTTAAATTTGATTTACACTCACAATCTGCAGATATTTCATTCACATGATTATGTCCACCATGAACATGTTCATGTGAATGCTCCTCATTGTCATGGCTATGTTCATGATCGTGATGGTTTTTGTATTCATTTTTTTCATTGTAAATCATAAATACACCTCATTTCTTTATATTTTAATTACAAAATCAAATAGTCCACAAGGGATATATTTGGTAATTACTCAAGTTCTTTTTTACTTCTTAATTAATCTAATTTTTCTTGAATCTCAAGAATTCCCATCGGACATACTTTAACACAGATGCCACAAGCAATGCATTTGCTTGGATTAGGCTTATCTTCAGCTTTTACTATGATACCTTTAGGACATGCTTCAACACATTTAAGACAGCCCGTACATGCTTTTTTATCTATCATATATATACCCTTAGCATTTTGTTTAATAGCTCCTTCAGGACATTTCTTAGCACATAAACCACATTGATTGCATGCTTTTACATTTGGAGAATTGTCTTTTTTTACATCAATTTTAATGCATGGATTACCATAAGTTTTGTAAAATGCTTCAGAACAAGCTATTTCACAGCTTAAACAATTCATACATAAAGAACTATCACTGACAACTAATTTTTTCATTCCCTACCACCCCATATTATAAAATAATAGTCTTTTTAAACATACTTTTATACATAGCAAATTTTATGCCAATTACCGGTTTTAAATTTTAAATAGTTTAAATTAAACAAAAGGGGCTATTTTTCTATATATCTATTGTTAAAACAACTCCTTAATCAGGTATTTTTCAATATAAAAAGTTTCAAAACGATAAATTTCAAGTATCATTTTAAAACTTTTCTCATTTTGAAACTGCATTGATTTTATATTATTCTTGTTATCCACCCATATTATAACTACATCCCGGCTCGTTTCTACTATCTTTTCTATATTCTTGTCCACTGTTGGAAGAATCTACTGTCAGTCTTATGTGTAATTCCCTAAATCTAAATATGCTTTGTATTTTCTGCTGCTACTTTTTCCAGCAAAGCCAAGCTATTTTAGCAGTTGTTTTTTCTTGTACCATGCCATCTACAGCTTTATCTTTTAAATAATCTTTAATAATAATTTTATCTTCTTGTGTTAAAACTTTTGTTCTCTCAAAATGGTTCAAAAACTCTGAATAGAGCTCATTTACAGATTTACATCTCTCCCAACTAGAATCTTTATAAATTATTTTAGGGTAATATCCCATATTCCACAATATATTAAAAGCATTATATATTTTATTTTCATGAGTATTATTCCCATTGCTATTAAAAATTTTTTTTGAAAGCTCATCCTTTAAATTATCTTTTCTTTCTACAAATCCGCTTAAAAAATATAAATTTCTTCCATAGTTAATCATTTTGATAAGATCTTCATAACTGTCTATTGCTGGACTCATACAAGCAAAAACCATGTCAAATTTTTCTTTGCACTCAAACGCTTCTAAGTTCAATTCTGACCAAGGCTTTTTTATAAAAGCTATATTATTTATACCCTTTTCCTTTGAATTATTTTTAGCATAAGTTATCATATTCTCAGAAATATCTGTAGCTATAACATACTCAGATATTTTAGAGAATTGCATGGAATAAAATCCTGTACCGCATCCTATATCTAATACATTTTCAAATCTAGGATGTTGTCCTACTTCAATAAAGTCTAATATACAAGAAAAATCTCTATTTTCTTTCTCCTGTATATCTTTTCTATTAAATTCTTCAGCTCTTTGATTCCAGAACCTTTCTTCCAGAGTATAGTATTTTTTTGAATTATCCCATGACTGTGAAAAATACTTTATATCCATATAAAAAACCTCCTATGTTATAATTTATTCTTTACTCCATTACCAAATATACAACATTAAATGCTCTTTAAAAATATCCTTCTCTACACACTCTTTCATATCTAACACAGGAGTAGCACACTTTATATTTAATACATCCTCTTTTGCTTTTATGACAATACTATTTTCTCCTAATTTGGGCCATATTGACAATACATCATTCTTCATAATGCGTTTTGATGATTTTAAATAATTTTTTGGAATATGCATAAAAAAACCTCCTCAATTTTCTCATATTGTTTAAATAAACTTGATATATACTATCTCTTCTTTTATAAATAAATTAAATGTAAACTATAATGGTGTAAATATTTGGCCACCATTATAGTTTCAAAAGAGTTTTAATGAGATTTTATTTAATAAGACAAAGGAACTATTAAAATGTATAGATATCCACACCAGACAGTTAACTTATGCTCCTGGATGTATTGATGGATTTACCAAATGTAAAATTTTGTTTAATCACACCCTCCTATAGATAACCACACCAGAAAGTAAACTTATACGCAGGTAGATGTTACCAAAGCTGAAAGCACATATAAAAACTTTTTTATCATTCTTAGCGAAGTATTTTAGAAAATCTTAGAAGCTTTTATATGTTTGAGGTACGAGTTTATAAAAGTTTCTTAGATTTTCAAAATACTGAGCTTTAGAATGATTAAAAA
>NZ_JAEEGC010000117.1 GCF_019207025.1 Clostridium thailandense
GCTCGTTAAAAGTCATTTAGACTTTTAACCAATCAAATCTTCTAAGCTTTTTCAAAAATATGAGCTAAGACTTGTAGCAAAAGTATTTAAATGTGTCTTCCAGAATGTCAATATATCCCTGCGTATAAGTTAAATGTCTGGTGTGAGTATCTATATATTTTTTTACATGAATAATAGAGAAATCTTACTTGTAGTCTTTACAATTATAATTCGTATCTATAAATCTTTATTAACATAGGATTTAATGGATATAAGCAAGGATATAAAAAACACTACAAAGGTTATTATGATAATAAGCGAGGTTACTATCCAATCGGGTTGGTTGTCGAGATAAACTATAAAATTTGGAGTTGGACTACTTTTAAATATAGTTTTAACTAAAATAGATGGAGCAGCAAATACAAAACAAAATATGATTATAAGAAAATATCTTGTCTTTTGATATCCAAATTTAAAATGAATTGGAAAGTATAAGGCACTAAAGAACATGGTTCCAACTATATCAACCAAAATATCTTCTGAAGTTATTAATCTATCGAAATGAATAATTCCAGAAAAACTTAATATATTTGTAAACGCAAATGTTAAAAATATTCCTATAGATATAAAGACGCATACAGATATATATTTTGATATAACCAAGGTAACTCTATTTATAGGTAAACTATTCAGCATTATTTCAGATTTGTTTTTATCATCAAAACCGCAGGCGCCTATTAAAAGCATATATGAAATCATTATTGGAACTGTACCAAACAATATAGAAGGATGATCTTTAAACATAAAAGTAAAGAAAAAAAAGTATATGATGGAAAAAAATAAATATTTTTTTTGAATAAGAATATCTTTTAAAACTAGATTAAACATTTTGCATCCCCCTTACAGTATAAAGCATAATATCTTCTAAATTAGCTTTTTCAATTAAGGCATTATTCTTAAATAATCTTTTGATTCTTTCAGTGTTATTTGTTAAAGCTTCAAACCCAAAAGAATTTTCTCTTATGCCAACAAATCTTTTTTTTGTATCTTCATCCAAAAGAGATTTGTCGCCTTTAATAATGCTATAGTTTTCAAGGATATTATCTTTAGCATCGGAAAATATTACTTTTCCTTTATTTAAAAATGTGATGTAGTCTGCGATTTTTTCTAAATCAGTAGTAATATGTGTTGAAAAAAGAATTCCTTTGTTTTCGTCCTGTATTACTGAGTAGAGGATATCTAGGATTTCACTTCTAAAAATAGGATCAAGGCCAGAAGTTGGTTCATCCATAATAATAAACTCTGCACCATGAGAAAGGGCAATGGCAAGAGAATACTTCATTTTCATGCCTTTAGACAATTGTTTTATTTTTTTCTTTAAAGGTAAATTGAAATTTGACATATAGTTATTAAAAGCTTTATTGTCCCAACTTTTATAAAAAGGTGCTAGTATATTTTTCATTTCTATTAAATTTAATTCTTCATAGAAATAATTTTCATCATAAACAAAACCTATCTTTTGCTTTATTTCTTTTTCGTTTTCAATATTATCAAGTCCAAAGACTTTTATTTCACCAGAATTTTTTCTAACAAGGTTCATTATAAGCTTTATTGTAGTGCTTTTACCTGCTCCATTTGGACCTATAAAACCCATAATAAATCCTCTTTCCAATTTAAAACTTATATTATCTAATTTAAAATCCTTATATTCTTTTGTTAAGTTGGTTATTTCTAAAATATTACTCATGGTAAACCTCCATAATTATTTATTATTGCATTATTAATCACGGGAATTGTCAGATAATATATCCAACATATCTTTTAGATCATCTAATGATAGTCCTATAAGTTTACTTTCTTCGATAGCTTCTAGTAGTTTGTCTTCAATAAGTTTCATTCTTTTTTCTCTCAGAAGTTCCTTATTTTGTCCAGCAACATAAGATCCTTTTCCAGGGATAGTCTCAATGAAGCCTTCTCGCTCAAGTTCCTCATAAGCTCGTTTCGTGGTGATTACACTTATTTTTAATTCTTGGGCTAGGTTTCTTATAGATGGTAGGGAATCACCTTTACCAAGGGTTTCGTTAAAAATAAGATTTTTTATCTGCTTCGTAATTTGTTCATATATTGGATCTCCGGATGAATTTGAAATAATTATATTCATAATTAAAAATGCTCCTTGTTAAAGAGTGTATATATTTAATATAGTGTATATAAACAGTATATACAGATATAACGGTTGTGTCAATATAATTATAGATATCCACGGATGATATTTAAGAATTTACTTAATGCAAAATTTTGTTTAATCACCCACTCCTATATAGATAATCACGGCTAGCATTAGCTTAGATTAATAGAGTCCTATAGTCATTCGATATAGGGAGTAAAGTCATAGGATTATATTTATAACTTGTAAACGGTTTTTTTATTGCATTTTTAGGATGGCTGAATATTAAATTTATGATTCTATAAAAATATCAGCAGATTCTGCTGGACAAAAAATGGAGTATGATTCCAAAAATCCAGGTTCCAATAATCCTTTAGCTTCTATTTATGGAGCTATTGTAGGAAAGGGCTTTACAGTAAAAGTAAGTAATAAAGGGCAAGTATTAGAGGTAAAGTGTGTAGATGAATTATTAAACTCAGTAGTTTCTAAGCTTCCAGGCAGTGAAGAACAAAAGAAGACATTTAAGGCTACTTTATCTGAGAGCTTTGGTGATGATGCTATTAAATCAATGGTTAACCAGAGTGTGAACTATTATCCACAGGGCCAAGTTAAGAATAATGATATATGGGAAAATAAATATAGCATAAAGACAATATTCCCAATGGAAGTTAGTAATAAACTAAAGCTTTTAGGAGAAAAAGATGGATTGTTAAATGTTGATGTACAATCAACAATTACTTCAGATACTAAAGATAAACCAGCTAATTTCATGGGATTTCAAGCAAATGTAAAATTAAACGGTGACTGTAAAGGAACAGTAAATATTAATAAGGAAACTGGACTTATGGAAAAAGGCAATCTTATAGAAAATTATGATGAAAGTTTTCTAGGGATAGATAATGATTAGTCTGAAATATATATTTATATACCAATTAAGTAATATTATATGTTTTTATCAAAAAATAAAAAAAGCCTTGTATTGAGAGGCTATTTCGATGATATCTTTGTTTTTCTATGTGATGATGAATTCTTTTCAAGAATTAGAGTGCTTTTCTCAATAATATCAAGTGATTCACATAGACATTCCTCAATAACATCAGGTGTTATTAATTTTGATTTCTTATTCAATTTTTCACCTTCTTCCATTTAACACTTTCAGTATATACATATAATTTAGGTATGTCAATTAAGATTGTGTTAAAAGTAGGTTGCCTAATTGTTGTATATCTTAGAGAGTAAAGTTCATACAAAGGCTTTATCTTTATATGAACTTTACTTCTTATTTAATTTTACTTTTTCAAAGATACTCTCACAGCATAATTGCCTTTTACTTTATATACTCCCTCTAAAGAAACTACATTTTTATTTAAAGCTTTAAATTCAGATTTGTCATTTTTAACATCGTATTTAATATAAAAATCATCATTGCCATCATTGTCAAAGTCTATATTTTGCGAAATTATCGCAGGTATATTTTTACCTTCATAATCAATTTGAACAAAGCCCTTAGATTTATCAGAAAAAAGCCCTTGAAATACAGGTTTGTGTATTTTTACCTGATAATCGTTGAAAGATAAAACTTTAGACACTTCACCACCAGTATATATGGGAGAAACTTTTAATGAGGTAATATCAACAAACCTTTTAGCGAAAAAGTCGTTACCTATAAAAGTAGCTAAGACTACAAATAAAGTTAGAATAGCAGCAATATATCCTAAAAAAGCTTTAATTTTAATCATTATTTAGGACTCCTTTCTTTAAAAAAAACTTCCTGTGGTTATAAGCTTTAAAATTTTGTATATTCCCTTAACTATCATGCTACCGCCAATTGTAAGAGCAAATGTATAAACAGGATATATAAAAAGATATCTTGATAAAGTAGTTTTTAACCCTATGTTTGTACCTTTTATATGATAAGATATAGCAGAAGCAGGGCATATATCTATACACTTTCCACATTTAGTACAAGTCATTAGAGCTTTGGAATTTAAGAGACTATTTTCATCCATTGAATAAGTAGGACATTCCATTATACATTTTTTGCAGTTTAAGCATTTGTTCTTATCAACTCTTACTTCAAATATATTTATTTTGTTAGTAAAGGATTGAAATGCTCCAAAAGGGCAAAACAGTCCGCACTGAGTTCTCTTTCCAGTGAGTATAGGTAATATTATAACTAAGATCAGAAATAGAGAATAAAAAATTATAGTTTTAATAATGGTTACAAAAGAGGTTATCTGTTCTGATTCTGTAACTGCTTTAAAAGGGCAAAGCCAATCACAGTAAACAGGGGAAAGAGTAGCAGCAGATAGTAGAACAATAGATATTAAAATAGCAAAGGATAAATAAGTCCACTTTTTGTTTATTTTTAATTTTGTTTTTTTACATAAAGAAGAACAACCTTCATCCAAACCACCATAAAAACAAGCCCAGCTGCACCAGCCTCGTCCAAAGGCTATAGTGGCACCAAGCCAAATTACTATCATACTTGCAATACTGGCAAAGCCATTTAGAAGAGAACCAGGAAAAATTATGGTTTTAGTTAAAGCTGCTGGTATTATAATCATAGGAATTACCATATGACAAAAAGGAGTTTCTCCAGAAATAAAAGTAGATTGATTATAGAAAATACTACCTCTTACTTCAACTAAATTAGTCATAAAGGTTACTACAAAGAGTAAAGCATAGGTTACAAAAAATATTTTTCTATACTTATAGGTTTTCTTTGTGTACATCATCAAGAAAAATATTACATTTATAAAAATATACCCTATAAAGAAAGAAATTTTCATTAAAGGCTCTTTTGGAAGTTTTTGACCTCCTGTTAGTAAAACAAGACTCAACAATATTATTGGTATGCAAGCTATCAATGATTTAATGATTTTTTTATACTTACTTAGTTCTAATGATTTATTGGTTTCTAAATTATTCATTTCAATATAATCTCCTTAAAAGCATTAATATTCCTAAACACATGTAAAATACACCAATTATTACAGAACACATTTGACCTATAAATTTAATTTGGTTACTCTTTAAAGCTCCTATGAATGGAATAGGTATAAAGTATATGGTGGTACCAGCAAAAAAAGCAATAAAGTACAGAATGCTGCTTAAAATGTTAGTAAAGAAAGCAGCATCAGAGAAAGCTAAAACAAATGGTGGACAAACATTTAAACCAGTAAAGAGACCTAAAAGTAAGATAGTAGTAAAGTTTTTTTCTTTGTTTGCAGGATTGAAAAATTTGTTAAAATATTTAATGTTGCAAACTCTATGAGAATTAGAAAAAGTATAAAAAATAAGTGTTAGAGATAGAAGTATATAGGATATTGCAAATATGATTTCTTTATAACTAGATTGCGTTATTATAAAATTTCCTGTAACCCATGCCAGAGTAGCAAACAACACATATCCAATAAGCCTTCCAAGCATAAATTTGGATAAATAAATAAAATTCCACTTTGTAGCTTTACCTTCACTCAAAATATATGGAACCAATACAGGAATACAAGAAGTAACACAATAGCCACCACTTGAAAGGCCTAGAATAAAGCCTTTTATCATATAGACTGCCTCCTTAAATAAATTTTTAATATAGGGTTGCACGGCCGAAAATTGACTTACACTCCGGGATATGTTAATTTTCTGGTGTAATTCTTTATCCTATAAGTAAATTGAATTGATAGTTATTTTTTAAATACTATGACCTTATGGATATAATTCTATTAAAATTTGTAAATTCAGACCATAGATTTCCTTTAATATGCAATTTTAAATATGTAAGATGCATTATCATGGAATAAATTGCTAGTTACTTAATATGCTTATTTATAATTATGGTATTGAATGCATGTTACATATTAAAGATTGCATGTTAAAATAAATATGTAGTTTTAGCTCTTAAAATTTAATAAAATGGAGTTGATGAACTTAGATATCCTGGAGCATAAGTTAAGTGTCGGCCGTATTTCTAAATGCGACAGCTCCAGTAAAATATTTTTCAATTTTCAAGGGCTAAAATATAAGTAGTAGGGTCAAGAGACCAAAATGAGGTTTAGAATGGAGATAGATTTAATTTGTTGTGAAAACATTAGGAGAGTATTAGAGGAACTTTTGAATAATAGGAAAATAAAAATTAGTAAGGATGCTAAGGTATGTATAGTTGAAAAAGGCTTTGATATAGAAGAAGGAAAAATAGGTATATACTTTGATATGACAACTATAAATGTTTTAATTGACTATTTGGATCAAATTTCGATTAGTAAAGAAGAGTTTAAAAATATAATTACAGGAAGATGCGAAGAAGATAACCTTAAGGTTCTAACATATGATAATATTTATTATTTTGAAGCTATGGGGAATGACGTTTTTGGCAGAACAAAAGACAAAAAATATAAAGTAAAAGAAAAGCTTTATGAATTAGAAGAAAAGTTGGAAAGTAAAGGCTTTATAAGAGTAAGTAAATGTTTCATTGTAAACATAGTCAAGGTGGATCGTATTATTTCATGGTTTAATAGTAGACTTATATTAAAAATGATAGATATAGATGAAGAAGTTTATGTTACACGAAAGTATTTAAATGACTTTAAAAAATTTCTTGGTGTATAACTATTCGAAAATTTTTAGCTAGATTATAGTTGAAGGAGATCACAAAATAAAGCAAAGTTTTAGATTTTGAGGTGATTTGTATATGAAAGAACATATGAAGGACTTTTTATTGAATTTAATAATATCTATGTTTATTGGACTATTTGTTGGAATGGCTGAAATAACAGTAGTAAATATGAATAGGTATACTATTGCGACCTTAGTTATCTCCTCTGTGCTTGGGGCGATTATTGGAACAATTTCAAGGCTTGTTTTTATGTATATATTTGCCATAAAACAAAAAGATGTAAAGCTAGCTTTTATGTCAGTATTTATAATAATTGGAGTTATCTCGTGCACTCCATCCCTTTATTATTACCTATTTCAAAATATAAAAATTTCAACGATATCATTAATGCCAATTTTAGTATCAGCAGAACTTCTTGGAATGGGCTTTTGTTACTATTCTTATAAAAAGTGTTTGGAGTTTAATTTAAGGCTTTTAAATAAAAAAAATCAGCTTACAAGAAAAGATTAAGTATCAAAAGGGCAAATTTAAAATTTTAATTAGTTTTAAATTTGCCCTTTAAATTTTATAAAATTTAAGCATTCTCTGATTTTTTCATTGTTATTATAATCTTGATCTAAATATGAAGGAAATAAATAAGTTTATAGCGAAAAGTTATAAAAGCGGCTAAAGATAATAAATTCATATATTGGATTATTAAAATAAACATAAGTGAGCAGGTGCAGTTGATGAAAAGTATTTTATTAGTAGAAAATGACGAATCTTTAAATAGGGGAATTTCTTTTAAATTAGAAAAGGAAGAAATGTCAGTTTTTTCAGCTAAAAGCTTAATGGAAGCAAGAGAAATATTTAATAGTATGAATATAGACTTAGTTATATTAGACATAGGACTCCCAGATGGAAGTGGACTAGACTTTTGCAGAGAAATAAGAAAGATTAGTGATGTATTTATCATATTTTTAACTGCTTGTGATGAAGAAGTGGACATAGTTACAGGATTAGATATGGGAGCAGATGATTATATAACCAAGCCCTTCAGTTTTATGATATTGATGTCAAAGGTAAATGCATTTCTTAGAAGAAGCAGTGAAAATAAATCTTCTGAAAAAATTATTTCAGGAGATATAAGCTTTTGTCCACAAGAAATGATGGTGTTGAAAAATGGGAGAGAGATAATATTAAGCAAGAAGGAATTACAGTTATTGAAATATTTAATGGTAAATGGAAGTCAAATAATTAAGAGGGAGCAGCTTTTAAGCGAGTTGTGGGACTTAGATGGAGACTTTGTGGATTCTAACACTGTGGCTGTTAACATAAGAAGACTTAGAGAAAAAATTGAGGAAGATCCATCGAATCCTAAATATATAAGAACAGTAAGAGGCATAGGTTATGTATGGGCAGAAAGGTGTGTAAAATGATTGATTATATAAAGAAAGAACCTTTATTTAAAAAGATGTTTACTTTCCTATTAATTAGTTTGCTTCTTATGTGGTCTATTTTATTAATTTCCCAGTACTACCTTTTGGAGCAAGTACATAGGGAGCAAATTAAATTAAATCAAGAGGTAGTGGGCAAATTAGTAAGCATTTATCCAGAAAGAGAATTAGAAATTGTAAAGACAGTAATAAATAAAAATGATGAAAAATATTTAGAAATTGGGAATAAAACCTTATTAAAATACGGATATGATATAAATACAAAAGCCTTTGAAGATGATATTTTTAAAGGCAGTTTTTATATGTTTATGGCTTGTACGATAGTGGGAGCTTTTGTAATAATGCTATTAAATATTGTTTTGTTTTTAAGAGGAAGTAAGTATCTTGGAGAAAGATTGGAATATTTTTCGAAAAACATAGACAAAGTAATGGCTGGAGATTATTCAGTAAACATGCTTGGCGATACAGAAGGTATTCTATCAAGAATTTCTATACAATTTGAACAGATGATAAGAAGGCTTAAAATCAGTTTTGAGGCTTTAGAAAAAGAGAAAGAGAACATCAAATCTTTAATAACAGATATATCACATCAGTTAAAAACTCCACTAGCATCTATAAAGATGTTTAATTCTCTTTTGTTAGAAGAAAATATTGAAGAGAATGAAAGAATAGAATTTTTAAATAGAAGCAGAGCGGATATAAATAAGTTAGAATGGTTAACAGGCTCTTTAGTTAAGTTATCACGATTAGAAGCAGGTATGATTAATTTAAAAAAAGAAAAAGGAGATATTAAAGAAACTATATGTGAGGCTGTTAATGAGGTGTATCTAAAGGCTTCAAAAAAAGATATTGATATAAGCTTTGAAAGTGAAGATAGTATTTTTATTATTTATGATCATAAGTGGACAAAAGAAGCAATTATCAATGTTATAGAGAATGCAATTAAGTATACAGAGGTAGGTGGATATATAAAAATATCCGTAAACAAAATGGAGTCTTATGTAAGGCTTGATATAGAAGATAATGGTATAGGAATAGATGGGGAGGAAGTTAACAATATATTTAAAAGATTTTATAGGGGAAATTCAAAAATAGTACAAGAGTCTGAAGGCTCTGGAGTAGGACTGTATCTTACAAGAAAGATATTAGAGGAGCAAGGAGGATGTATAACAGTAAAATCTGAAAAAGATCAATGGACAACTTTTAGCCTTTTCTTACAAAATTGTTGTGAATGTTGGAGATAAATTACAATAATGGAATGATACCCTTTATACTTTCTTTATATTTAATTTATAAAAAATTAAGAAAACTATTTTATAATGTTGTATAGAAGATAAATAGCAATCTTTATAAAAAAGGATACGGGGGTTACATATGAAAAACAAAGAAACAAAACAACAATTATTAACAACAGGCTTACTTATAGTGTATTTGGGGATATTAACTTGGATTATACTATTTAAAATGCAATTTTCAATTCAAAAATTAGATCATTTACGAAGCATTAACTTAATTCCATTCCATGAATCGGTAATAGTAAATAACAGGATTGAATTTTCTGAGATATATGAAAATATACTTGTATTTGTGCCTTTTGGACTTTATGTTAGTATGTCTAAAAGTAACTGGTCTTTCTTAAAAAAAGTTCTTCCGATAGCAGGTGTGAGTTTATTCTATGAGGTAATGCAGTTCATATTTTCAATAGGAGCATCTGATATAACTGACCTTATAGGAAATACTTTTGGAGGAATTATTGGAATCGCAATTTATATTGTTATTCGTAGATTATTCAAATCAGATTTTAAAACAAATAAAATTCTTAATGTTATTGCACTAATGGGAACAATTTGTATAGTTGCATTTTTAGCAGTTATAGTTGTAGTTAATACTTAAGCAGTCTAGTACTTATTTTAAATTATAACTTAATGGTAAAGTTATAGGCTGCTATAAGATTAATTGTATCCAAATAATTAATTTCTTACAAAACTGTTATCAAAGTTGAAAGCAAAATGAAAGAATAAAATAGTATCCTTTAGCTATAGAATTGAATAGCACTTAAGGAGGAAAATTAGTTATTATGGAGATATTAAAAACAGATTCATTAAAAAAGTATTATGGAAAGGAAGAAAATTTAGTAAAAGCTTTAGATGGGATTAACATAAGTATTGAAGAAGGAGAGTTCACTGCCATTGTGGGAACTTCTGGTTCAGGGAAAAGTACACTTCTACATTTGCTTGGGGGATTAGACAGACCAACGGATGGTAAGGTGTTTATTGATGATAAGGATATCTATTCCATGAAGGATGATAAGCTTGCCATATTTAGAAGAAGAAAAATAGGATTTGTTTTTCAATCTTTTAATTTGATTCCAGTATTAAATATATGGGAGAATGTTGTGTTTCCTATAGGATTAGATGAAAAGGATGTAAACGAAGATTATATAAAAGAACTAATGGAAACCTTAGGTATTTATGATAAGAGAAATATGCTTACCAATGCATTATCAGGAGGACAACAGCAGAGGGTTGCAATAGCAAGAGCCTTATCTACAAAGCCCTCTATTATTTTAGCAGATGAACCTACAGGAAATCTCGATTCTAAAACTGGACAGGAGGTAATGAACTTACTTAAGCTGTCTGTAAAAAAATATCATCAAACTTTAGTTATGATAACTCATAATGATAAGATAGCTCAAATGGCTGATAGAGTAATAAGAATAGAGGATGGAAAAATAGTGGGAGGCTTGAGAAATGAATAGTTTATCAAACCTTTCAAGAAAAAATTTAAAAGTACATAAGTTAAAAAATATACTTGTTATTATAGCTATAATGCTGTCAACTTGTTTAATAAGCACAATATGTATTTTATCTTACAGTCTTCAGCAAATGGAGATAAAACAAATTGTAGCTCAAACTGGTGATTTACACGTAGAGTATGCGAATGTCAGCGAAAAGCAGGTTGAGATACTGAAAAACAACAAAAAGCTTACTTCAGTAAATGAATATATAGGTCTGGGTTTTAATAATCAGTATAAGCCTTATTCTATTGAAATGTGTTATATAGATGAATCAGCAGGAGACACCACTGATTATTTTAGATTGAAGGAAGGAAAGTGGCCTGAAAAAGAACAGGATATAGCTATGCCTAAATGGATGCTGGAAAAAATGGGGGTTAAACCTAAAATAGGAGAAAAAGTTACCCTTTCCTATAGCCAAGACATGAAGGCATATTCCTATGAAGGTAAAGGTGATTTTGTAGTTTGTGGCATTTTAGATGATAGCGAGCTTATGAGAACAGAGCTATATAAAGCAATGGCTATAGTTTCTAAGGATTACATTTTTAAAAATGTTAAGCCAGAGCAAAGATTTATTCAAGCAAGTGCAAAAGTAAAAGGCAGAAACATTTCAGATACTGCTTATGAGATAGGACATAATATAGGGCTTGGTGACAAAAATATAAGTGTAAATAAAATGTATATAAATGCCCTTGGATTATCTAAAGATGTTCTTATACCTGCTGGTATTGCAGGAGTTATAGTAGTACTTGCAACAGTACTTGTGATATACAATATTTTTTATATTTCCATCAAGGAGAGAATAACTCAGTTTGGACTCTTGGCAGCTTTAGGAACAACTAAGAAACAGATAAGAAGGGTTATATTCAGAGAAGGATTAATATTATCTTTTATAGGAATTCCTGGAGGCATTATTTTAGGACATCTTTTAAGCTTATTCATAATACCTTTGATTCCTTTAACTGTAAAGTTAACACTAGAAACTTCACCATATATAGTTATTTTATCTGCTTTTGTAAGTTTAGTTACAGTAGCAATATCCCTTAGAAAGCCAAGTAAAATTGCTTCTAAGGTATCTCCTATTGAAGCAATAAGGTATAGTAGTGTAGAGTTAAGTGGGGGAAAAAAAGAAAGAAAAGCAAAGGGCACTACCGCTATAAGAAGGTTAGCTTACTTAAATCTTTGGAGAAGTAAAAAAAGGACTATTGTAACTATTATATCCATGTCTCTAACGGGTATATTATTTATAGTATTTTTTTCAATGTTTTCTAGCATAAAAAATAAGCAAGATAATCACATAAGCAGCGATTTTGAGTTGACAGCATCTTGGTTAACTCTTCGCGGCAGGGATGATGGAAGCGACCCTCTAAATAAAGAGACATTAAGCAAGGTGAAAAAAATAAAAGGAATTGAAAAAGTAGATATACTTAAGCAAAAGGAGCTTTTTACATCAGATATAAGAATTTTAAAGAAATGTAATGAAGTTAAAAGAGATGATATGCCAGAATTCTCTGAAATAAATTGTAACTTTTTTGGCTTTGAAGACTCTATGCTGGATGAACTAAAAAGAAATCTTTTACAGGGAGAAATTTCTAAAGAAAGTTTAAAAAACAAAGATGAAGTTATTATGGTAAATTACAATGGAGAAAATCATACTTCTGGAAATCCGTTGAAAGTTGGAGATAAGGTTGTATTGGAAAATAAGTCAATAAAAAGGGAATTTACTATAGCAGCTATAGTTAGTTATAATACCAGATGGCTTGGTTATACTGCTGGAGGACCCCAATTTATAACTCACGAAGCTTCTTATTCTAGGATACTTAAGGATGATAGAATAGGAAAGCTGTGCATTGACATTAATAATGACAGTTACAACAGTGTAAAAAAGAGTTTGGAAAGTATACTAAAGGGGAATGATAATGCTATCTTTTTTGATAGAAAAGAATATAAACAAAAACAAGACTTAGAATATAAGGGTATGGGTCTTGCAGTTGTTAGTTTAATATCCATCATAGGTCTAATAGGAATTTTAAATTCCATAAATACTATGTTTACAAGCATAATGACAAGAAAAAAAGAATTTGGAATGATGGAGGCTGTAGGACTATCAAAGACTCAACTTAGAAAGTTGCTGCAAATAGAAGGGCTTTATTATTGTGGTATAAGTATAATAGTATCAGTTGTTTTAGGAGTTCTGGTGTCCTATATACTTTATTTAAATATGGATTTTATGAGAAGCAGCGGATATAAAATACCATTTGTACCTATAATATTAGTTTCGGCAGCATTTATATGTATTCAGGGTATTATAACTTATATTGGGGAAAGGTTCCTGAGAAAAGAATCAGTAATAGATAGAGTTAGATATAATGAATAGTTGAATAAGAATGTTTTAGACTTAGTAATTTAGAAGTCTTCACAATACTACTTAGTCTACAATATAGAAAACTTAAGATTTTCTTAAGTTTTTCTTTAGTTTTTTTGTGTATTTTATTTTAAAATATAAATATATCAAGAAAATAAAATAATATCAAAAGTAAGTATAAGAATAAATTAGTTTATGAGGGTGGAGGAAAATATTATGAATTCAGAATTGAAGTTAAAAGTTGATTTAATGGTTGAAAATTATAATGAACTTAAAAGGAATTTTATATGGGATATGGGATTGTTAAAACACTTTTGTGCTATGATGCATGCGACAAGAGGTAAAAAAGTAGATAT
Source organism: Clostridium thailandense (assembly GCF_019207025.1). Lineage (GTDB taxonomy): Bacteria > Bacillota > Clostridia > Clostridiales > Clostridiaceae > Clostridium_AM > Clostridium_AM thailandense. The sequence goes on from NZ_JAEEGC010000117.1 coordinate 13,713, forward strand.
AGATAGGATTAAAGAGATAAAGAAATATATAAAAGAAGAAACAGGATGGACATCTGACTGTAGGGGAACTAATGAATTAATCATAGCTACCCTTTTGTGTCTTGAAGAAGATTATAAAAGCTTTTTTAAAAACATGCTAGAAGTTCATGAAAAAATGAGACAAGAAGGTTTTAAAAAGAGTACATATTTACCATTAGCAAGCTATACAATAGTAAAGTCTGTACCTAGAGAACAATGGAATTGCAAAATTCGGAGAATGAATGAATTCTATGATAAGATGAAAGAAAATCATTTTTGGTTAACTTCTAAAGATGATTATGTTTTTGCAGCGGTGTTAGCTACTACAGATTTAGATGTACAAGGAACTATGGAAAAAGTGGAAGAGTGTTATAATGCTTTAAATAAAGAAGGATTTTGGAAAGGTAATGACCTGCAAAATTTATCTCATATTATGGCCTTAGGAGAGGAAGCTGTTGAAGAAAAATGCTTAAAGGCAAATAGATTATATAATAAACTTATAGATGAAAAATGTAAGCCTAAAAATAGTGGATTGGCAACCTTGGGAGTCTTAACTCTTATCTCATCAGATGAAGATCAAATGGTTAGATACATAAAAGAAGTTAGTGATTACATTTATGAACAAAAAGGACATGGAATGTTAAGTTTGGAGAAGTCTACAAGAACTATACTTTCAGCTAATTTAGTTTCTGATTTTTATGTGGATGAAATGAAAAAAGGTGTAATTGAAGTAGCTTTAGCAAATAGTATTACAGCTATTATAATTGCACAAGAACAGGCTGCTGTGATCACAGCATGTGCAGCATGTTCTGCTGCAGCGGCATCATCAAGCTCATAAATACTTATTATATAATGTTAAAGAGGCTGTTGAATTTATATGTATCTACTGCAGAAAGTAGATTTACACTCCGAGACATGTTTCCAAGATTCATCACTATAAAAAGTTTTTATCATGCTGAAGATTGGAAACATCGCCCGGAGTATAAGTTAAGTGTCTGGTTTATCTATAAATGTAACAGCTTCTTTAAATTTTATAAAATTGATTTATAGGATAGGAGAGTACTTTTTTTAGTCGAGTATTATGCTATAATTTTAGTGAATACTAATTGAACAAAATTTTAAATATTATAGGATAAAATAGTTATTTTAGTTACATAGTGAATTTTGAAATTTAAACTTTGGATTCTTATAATTAATGGAGGTACATAATTGAAAGATATAAAAGAAAGAATTTTATACAAAGGCAAATGGATATCATTAAAGGAAACATTATATAAGGCGAAAAATGGAGAGGAAGTAAGATGGGAGAGTATAGAAAGAACTAATACTAGTAAAACTGTAGTTATTGCAGCTAAACTTATTCCATCTAATAGATATGTATTCATAAAACAATATAGACCGGCGATAAATAATTATATATTAGGTTTTCCGGCAGGTTTAATAGAAGAAGAAAGCTTAGAAGAAGAGGCCTTAAGAGAACTGAAAGAGGAAACTGGATACATAGGGACTATAAAAAATATTAGCCCCGAGCTATATTCTAATGCAGCATTGATTTCAGATACTGTTCGGTTAGTAAATATACAAGTAGATGAAAATTTAGAAGGAAATAAAAATCCAGTGCAGCAATTAGAATCAGAAGAGGAAATAGAAGTAATATTAGTTTCAGAGAAAAACATAAGGGACTTTTTACTAGAAGAACAGAAAAATGGAACTGCACTAGGAATAGGTCCTTGGTATATGTTTGGTGGATTAAATAATATTTAGCCTTTATCCTGAGATGATTTAGATGGTAAAAATGTTAATTATAATGTGCAGCATAATTTCAATATTGATAACCTTGGTAGTTATACTTACGTTTGTATATATATTCTCAAATAAAATTTATAGGGAATCCAATTTGGATTCCCATTCTTTATGAGTATATATCAGAAAACTCTATGTTTATTCTTTCAACATAATCTTCTGGTGTACTTATATTTTCAACATCTGTAATGCAATCATCGGTAAGAACTACTGGCAGTTCTATTGTAAATTCAGTTCCTTTTCCATAGATACTTTCTACAGAAATTTTACCACCATGAAGCTCGACTAAAGATTTGACTAAGGATAGACCTATGCCGCTCCCTTCATGATTTCGTGTAAGAGACTTATCTACCTGCCTAAATCTTTCAAATATCATAGAAAGTTTATTTTCTGGAATACCAATTCCAGTATCTTTTACAGATATTTTTATCTTATCCTTGCTATCTTTAATATTCACGAAAATCTGTCCACCAGGATTGGTAAACTTAACAGAGTTTGATATAAGATTTAGCATAATTCTTTCTATTTTATCAGGATCACACGAAATAAATCTCTCTTCAACATCAGTGTCAAATATAAGACTTATAGATTTATTCTCAATATACTCAGCTACTGACATAGTAATATCCTCTACTACTCTTACTATGTTATGATTTGAAGGATGTATTTCAAAGTAGCCAGAGTCCATTTTTGTTATATCAATTAGATTACTAACAAGCCTTAGTAATCTAAAACAGTTTTGCTTCATTGTATTCAAATATATTACCGATTTTTCTTCTGTTAACTCTATATTACTGGAAGGATTTAGCAGCTGAAGAGCGCTCAAAATCACATTCAGCGGAGTTCTTAGTTCGTGAGAAATATTTGCAAAAAATTCTGTTTTAAGTTTATCAAATTCCCTTGCTTCTCTAAGAAGTCTATCATTTTCTCTGATTTTTTCCTGCAATAAAGCGGCTCTTTTGCTTTCACTTATATCCTGAACCACTGCAAGCGAAGCCATAATTCCTTTATAAGGGAAAATTCCGCTAACCACTTGTACAGTTACAATAGACCCATCTTTTTTCACAAGCTTTTCCTCAATTAAAGGAGCAAATTGCTTATATTTTTGTACTAGTTTAGCCCTGTTTTTGGCTATTTCATGAAAATCAGGACTAATAAAATCAAATAAATTCTTACCTAAAAGTTCAGATGTAGAACTAAAACCTAATAACTTTACAGTAGCTTTATTTGCAAAAATTATTTTATCATCTGAGTGTAGAAAAATACTAACAGGAAGTAGTTCTATAAGTTTTCTGTAATAATTTTCACTTTCTTTTAATAATTTCTCATCTGATTTTTGCTTGGTTATATCTCGAAAACTATATATACGTCCAATTATCAAATTGTTTTTTACTAGAGGATTAGATAAACATTCAATTAGTTTACCGTTTTTAAGTTCAAGTATATTAAAAAATTTTTTCTTAGCTTTTAGAATGATATTAATTTTATCTTTTGTAAGTTCTGGTTTTTCTATTCCATTTAGAATAAGATCAAGTAACTCTTCCTTGTCAATTGGATCACCAGAAAATCCCATGATTTTTTTCAAACGTTTATTATAATTTATTACGTTCCCATGGTTATCCAAAACCAAAATTCCTTCTATAGTAGAGTCAAATACAGCCCTTAGTGTTTCTTTATTCTCATGTAAATTACTTTCGATACTTTCTAGTTTGGTACAGTCCTCTACTGAAAAAAGTATACCTTGAAATCCATCCGGTTTGTTTAAAACATTAATTTTAATATTAAAATATTTTATCTTATAATATGAACTATCAGTATAAAAAGGAAAGTAATTTAAAAATATTGTTTCATTAGACAAAAATATATTTTTTAATCTATCATTTATACTATAAAATAAACTAGGAAATTCATCAAAAAAGTTTTTTTCAATAACATCCTTATTTTTTATACCAGTCATTGATTCTTGAATAGAGTTCCAAAGTATAATTTTATAATTTTTATCTAGAATCACAATTCCAATAGGAACGGATTCAATAATATTTTCAAACATATCACTATTGCAATTCATATAAAAATTTTTGTTATTATTTTTAGTAAAAGAGGAATGGCACGAATCAAGCATCTTACTCACCCCCGTATGAGTATAAATTGTTAGCTATTTACATATATTCTACGAAAAACTTTAAAATCCTCCTAGAATATATAGTTTTAAAACTTAATTACATATATGTATTAATTATCCACGAAGTTGACATAAAATCTACTTATGCATTAAACAAAAGTACAAACTAATTGAAATAAATATTGGTCTATGATATATTTTTAACATGAGGTTATTTTTAAATACTTCTATGAAATTATTATATTTTTGAAAAATTTTCAATGTACTAATTTAAAAATAAACTAGGCACAATTATAAGAGGATGTGTAGGTGTAAATTATGGAAGAATGGCTCTTTAATAAGGATGATTATATACCACAAAAGGATAAGGATAGGTTTATAGACAAAAGCATATTTGCTATATTGCATGTTTTATCTTTAATAAAAAGAAATTCTAAGATCAACACTAGCTTTATGTATAGTATTAATAGTGCAGTAAAACTTATATTTACAATTTTAAATATAATATTTTTATCCATGTCGAAAAATTTTGTCTATGTACTTTTAGCAGATGTTTATTTTTTATTAATTTTAAGCTTACTGGATGTGGAAGATATAAAAAGGGTTCTGTCTATAAGTGCAATCGTTCCTATCTTCACTTTAGTTATGCTTATTCCCTCAATAATGATGGGAAATGTACGAAATAGTATGTTGTTAATTTTAAAAGTTATTGGAACTATAATTATTGTTAATATACTATCTTATACGACAAAATGGCACGACATAACCAGAGCATTAAAGCTTTTTTTTATACCAGATGTATTTATACTGGTTTTTGATATTACAATAAAATATATATATATTCTGGGTGAATTTTCCTTAGAAATGTTTTATGCTTTAAGAATTAGATCTGTTGGTAAAAATGCTAACAAATACTCGTCTATAACTAAGATAATGGGGAACCTTTTTTTAAAATCCAAGGAAATGGGTGACGAAATGTACTCTGCTATGGAATGTAGAGGATTTACAGGAGAATACTCAGCTTATAGAAGATTCAAGTTTAGTTTTAAAGATTTAATATACTGTATAGCTAACTTAACTATTATATTGTCATATTTTTATTTTGCTAGGATGTGATTTTATGATTCAAATTAAAGATGTAGGGTTTAAATACAAAGATGTAGAAGTTTTAAAAAATGTAAATGTTAATATTGAAGAGGGAGAAGCGGTTGCATTAATAGGTCCTAATGGAAGTGGTAAATCTACTTTCTTAAAGCTTTTAAATGGAATAATATTTTCCACCCAAGGAAAGTACTTTTTTAACAATGAGGAAATTAACAAAGTAAAGCTAGAAAATAGCAGCTTTTGTAAACTGTTTCATAAAAAAGTTGGCTTCGTATTTCAAAACTCTGATGCACAGCTGTTTTGCTCAAACGTATATGAAGAAATAGCTTTCGGGCCAAGACAAATGGGAATGGATGAACAGGAAGTAGATAAAAGAGTCTGTGACTGTTTAAGACTATTAGATATTGAAGACCTTAAAGATAGGGAGCCGTATAACTTAAGTGGAGGAGAGAAAAAGAGAGTTGCCATAGCAGCAGTACTTGCATTAAATCCTGAGGTTTTAATTTTGGACGAGCCAATGAATGCAATAGATCCAAAAGGTAAAAAGTTTTTAAGGGAACTTATGATCAAGCTTAATGCTAGTGGGAAAACCATAATTTGTTCAACTCATGATTTTGAATATGTAGAAGGTATTTTTAAAAGGGTTTTAGTATTTTCAGAAAATCATATCATTATACGAGATGATAATTACGATGTCGTAATTAACGATAATAGTTTTTTGGTAGAAAATAATATAAAATGATGAAAATACAACATTAATGTAGACTAAATAGAGTAAGAAAACACGCATCAGAAGCTGAACAACTTATTTTTGTAACTTTACATGGCTGTCTAATAAGAATATATATTGTTGACATATATATGAGGCTATAATAAACTAGAATTAAAATCAATATTACACTTTTAGGTGCCTTTTTAAAAGAAGGTGAAAAGGGAATGTGGTTAAATTCCACAGCAGCCCCCGCTACTGTAATTGATGACGAACCTTTGAAATGCCACTTTCTATGAGGGGAAGGCAAAGGGGAGGATGATTCATGAGCCAGGAGACCTGCCTAAATATAAGTAGTATAAACTTTCGGAGGGAAAGTACTTTTGATATGATTACTTCCGGCGTAAGCCGGTTTTTTATGTTAAAAGCAGTAAACTTTGCAAGTTTACTGCTTAAATTTTTATAATAAAAAATTTTAAGGCAAATAATTATAGACTAAATTTTGGTAACATATGAAGGGGGATATATTGTTATGGCAAAAATAATGATTCAAGGAACTGGTTCATCAGTTGGAAAAAGCATACTGGTAACAGCTTTATGTAGAATTTTTAAGCAGGATGGATACTCAGTTTGTCCTTTTAAATCTCAAAATATGTCTTTAAATTCATATATAACTTTGGATGGTAAAGAAATGGGGAGAGCACAAGTACTTCAAGCTTATGCCGCAGGACTTCAACCAGAAGCATATATGAATCCGATACTTTTAAAACCAACCTCAGATAAAAAATGTCAAATTATAGTTAATGGCAAGGTTTATGGCAACAGTACAGCCATGGAATATCATAATATGAAATTAGAATTTAGGGATATGTTGAAAGAGCAATTCGAAAATATGGAAAAAAGCTTTGACATAATAGTTATGGAGGGTGCAGGAAGTCCAGCGGAAATAAACTTGAGAGATAGAGATATAGTGAATATGGGAATGGCTGAAATAGTAGATGCTCCTGTAATCATAGCTGGAGATATAGATAAAGGAGGGGTTTTTGCATCTCTTGCAGGTACTATGCTTTTATTTACAGAAGAAGAGAAAAACAGAGTTAAAGGAACAATAATAAATAAGTTTAGAGGAGATGTTGATATATTAAAACCAGGACTTACTATGCTTGAAGATATTATAAAGGTTCCGTGCATTGGTGTAGTTCCTCATTTCACTTTGGCATTAGAGGATGAAGATGGAGCTGTTGAATTTAATACTAAAGTTACAGCACCAATTGATATTGCCGTAATCAAATTGCCTCATATATCAAACTTTACAGATTTGGATGCATTGAAAAGTGAAGAGGACGTTTCAGTAAGATTTGTAACTTGTACGGAGGAATTTGGAAATCCTGACCTTGTTATTATTCCAGGAAGCAAAAATACTATTGAGGATTTAATCAGAATAAGAGAATCTGGTTTGGAAAATGTTATAAGAGAGTATAGTGAAACTGGACTAGTTATTGGAATATGCGGAGGATATCAAATTCTTGGAAAAATGCTGCAAGATCCTTATGAAGTAGAAACAGATGTAAAAGAAACAGAAGGTATGGGACTTTTAGACATAGAAACTGTCTTTGAACAAGAAAAAATAACTACTAGAATAAATGCTGAAAGTATAGAATGCTTTGGCATACATACAAATGAAAGTGATAAGGAAAATAGAAAATTAAATGTTTATGGATATGAAATCCATATGGGAATATGTAAATATGGAGAAAATGCAAAACCTCTATTTAGAATTACCGACAAAAATGGTGAAAAGGTTTTAATAGATGATGGTGCCATAAACAAAAAGGGTAATATTATGGGAACTTATATACATGGAATTTTTGATGGAGTAGATTTTAGAGAGTACATTCTAAATAAAATAAGAGAACAAAAAGGAATGACTACTAAAAAATCAAATACTTATGAAAGTCTTAGAGAAAAAGAATTAGATAAACTTGCAGATATTGTTAGACAAAACCTAGATATTAATAAAATCTATGAAATAATGGGTCTAAAGAAATAAAAAATTTGAGGTGAGCTATTTTGTTAACATCTTTCCTTATGACAAACCTTATAGATATAGTCATAGCTATAATGATAGATTGGATAATTGGTGATCCTTACTGGTTTCCTCATCCAGTTATTTACATAGGTAAGTTTATATCCTTTTTAGAAAAAAAGGGAAGAAAGTTATGTAGAACTAATGCTGGCATTAAGATGTTTGGTGGGTTTATTGTAATAACAGTTGCATTAATAAGTTTTACTATCCCTTTTCTAATACTGACTGCAGCTAAGCATGTTATATGGCTGTATCATTGTCTGAATATAATCATAATATGGACAACACTTGCGGCTAAATGTTTGAGTGGAGAAGCTAAAAAGGTATATTATGCATTAAAAAATAATGACTTGGAAGATGCTAGAGTTAAACTTTCTTATATAGTTGGAAGGGATACTAAAAGTTTAAGCGATAAAGAAATAATAAGAGCAGACGTAGAGACTGTAGCAGAGAATGCTGCGGATGGAGTAATAGCTCCTTTATTCTATGCAATTATTGGAGGAGCTCCTCTAGCTATGATGTATAAAGGAATAAATACAATGGACTCAATGCTTGGATATATGAATGAGAAATATAGATATATTGGTTTTTTTCCAGCAAAAGTTGACGATGTTTTTAACTTTATACCAGCAAGAGTTGCAGGAATACTTATTTGCATAGTTGCTTTTGTAGTAAAAGGAAGTCCGGTTGAAAGCTTTAGAATAATGATAAGAGACAGAAAAAATCACAAAAGTCCTAACTGTGCTTATCCAGAAGGGGCTGCAGCAGGGGCTATGAGAATACAGCTAGGAGGTACAAATGTTTATTTTGGAGAAGTTGTATACAAGCCTACTATTGGAGATAAGAATGTGGAGTTAAGCTTTAAGCATATAGATGAATGTATAAAGCTTATGTATGGCGCAGAAGCCCTTATGATTATTTTATATGCCTTAGCCTTAAGTGTTTTAATAACTAAAATTTAATTAATTTAGTAAATGTGAAAATAAATTTGTAGGAAGTGATGATGTTGGAGCATGGAGGAGACATTTATACGGAGGGACTTCTTAAGGGAAAGAAACTAATTGATTTTAGTTCTAATATAAATCCACTTGGTGTTCCGGAAAGCTTTAAAAATCACATAGGTGAAGCCTTAGAGAACATGGAAATGTATCCGGATATAAAGTATAGAACCCTTAAGAATTATATTATAGAGTACATAGAATTTAGCAAGAATTATTTTAGAAGCAGCAGAGAAAGCGATTTGAATTTTGAAGAACAAAAAATGAGTGAAGAGAATATAGTTTTAGGAAATGGGGCGGCAGAAGTTATAGATTTGGCAGTAAGTTGCTTCAAGAGAGTTTCTTTGATAGTGCCTTCTTTTATCGAATATGAAAAAAGTGCTTTAAAGTGGAAGTGTGATATAAATTATTCACTTTTAGACGAAAATATGAGTTATAATTACGATGACATATTTTTGAAGATAAAGGAATCAGATGCATTAATTATAGCAAATCCTAATAATCCTAATGGAACTATAATAGACAAAGATAAATTTAAAGAAATCATGGATTATTGTGAAAAAAGTAATAAGAAGATTATTATTGATGAAGCTTTTATCGAGTTTACAGGAAAAAGAGGCTGCAGTTTGCTAAAAGAAACAGAAAAATATAAATGTTTATTTATAATAAAGGCCTTAACTAAGTTTTATGCTATGCCAGGTATAAGATTTGGATATGGAGTAACCTCAGATAAAGACCTAATAAAGAAAATAGAAGAAAAACAAAATCCATGGAATGTAAATTGTTTTGCAGAGGTGGCAGCAAAATATTCATTAAAAGATGAGGAATATATAAATAACTCTTTAAATTGGATTGAAACAGAAAGAGAATTTATGCTTTCTGAATTAAAGAAGATAGATTTTATTGAAAAGGTGTATGATACATATGGCAATTTTGTTCTATGTAAGCTTAAAAAAACAAACTGTGATGAATTATACAAATTATGCTTAAAACAAGGAATAGTAATAAGAAAATGTGATAACTTTAAAGGTTTAGATAAAAATTATACAAGGTTTGCAATTAAAAATCGAAGACATAACGAGATATTTATAGAAACTTTGAAAGACTTGAATCTTTAAAGAGATGTTATGAGAATTGATAGGCGAAAGTATTTTAATGGGAGAATAAGAAACACATAATCTAGAACAGCATTAAAAGTTAACGTATGTTTAGAAATTTTAAATTTAGTAAATATTTAATTAAGATAGATTTTATGGAGATGGTAAAATGATACAACTTATAGGTTTGAAAAGTGACGTTAAATTAGAGATAAGAGAAAAGTTTTCTATAATACAAAAACGATGTGAAAATAATTTGGAAAACTTGAAAAAAATTTGTGATGAAGTAGTTATAATAAGCACCTGTAATAGAACTGAAATATATTTCAACTCTAAAAATTATGATGAAAGCATGATAATGAATATATTTGAGACATTAAATTGGAGTAAGGATTTAGTCGGATATACTTTTCATTATAAAGGAGAAAAAGTTGTAAGACATATTATGGATGTAGTATGTGGTTTTCAATCTCTAATTCTAGGCGAAGATCAAATTTTAGGTCAGGTGAAGGATGCCTATGAAACAGCACTTAAAGTTAAGTCTATTAATAAAGACTTGCAAAGACTTTTTCAGTCAGCTATAACTTGTGGAAAAGAATTTAGAACAAAATCAAGTCTTTATAAAATACCTGTCTCATCTTCATCGATAGCAGTTAGTGAAAGTAGAAAGCATGGAGCTAGTAGGTTTATGCTTTTAGGATTTGGAGAAGTTGGTAAGTTAACAGCTAAATATATTTTATCAGGCTCCTTTGAAACACTTTACATAGCGGTTAGAAATCCTAAGGTTGTAGATATAGAAGACAAAAGAGTTAAAGTTATATCCTTTGACGATAGAATTAATTATTATGATGATGTCCATTCCATAATATCATGTACATCGGCACCCCACTGCGTGATAAGAAAGAGTAATTTACCTAAAAATAAATCTCTTCTTATATTTGATTTAGCAGTACCAAGGGATGTTGAAGAAGAAGTTAGTGATATGAACAATGTGTCGGTATATGATATTGATAAAGTGAGTTCTATTGATGATGAAAATAGAAAAAGAAGAAAGGAAATAATGGACGGTAATAGGTTTATCGTAAATAAATATATTGGTGAATTTACTGAATGGCAAAAAATACAGGATATTTCCTCAGAAATAGTTGAATTAAAAAAATGTGGAGAAAGAGTTTACAGAAATAGATTTAAAACCTTTAAAAATAAAATGAATACAAAGGATGCAGATAAGTTAGCAGAAACACTTTTGAAAAGTACATCAGATGCTTTTGTAAACAGAGCTATAGATGTATTAAAAGAGGAACAATTGAAGGGGCGTGTAGATGATTGTATGAAGATAATAAAGAGGATATTTTATGTAGTGGAATAGATCATACAATGATTTCTCTAATATCTCACAAAATTAATCTTCTTATAGTAGGTGGAGGTAGAGCTGCTTTAATTAAAGCTAAAACCTTTATTCAAAGAGGGTGCAGCAGCGTATCAGTAGTTTCAAAAGAATTTTTACCAGAATTTGAGGAACTAGAGCATTATTCTAATTTAAAGCTTATAAAGGAAGAATATAAAAAACTTTATATAAAAGACAAACATATCATAGCGATTGCTACTAACTGTGAAGAGGTAAATAAAAAGGTTAGAAAAGATTGTGATGAGCTTAGTAAGTTATATATAGATTGCACCAATCCAAAAGAAGGTTTATGTATCATGGCATGCCAAAGAAGTACTAAAAGCACAAGCTTTGGAATCAATACAAATGATATAAGCCCTAAAACTTCAGTTTTTTTAGCTAATAAAATAAAAGATAAACTAGAAAAATATGATAATTTTATATCATTTACAGCCTTAATTAGAAATAAGGCTAAAGAACTAAAAAATAAGAATGAAATAATGGGATTTATATGTTCTGATGACTTCTTGTTTTTTTATGAAATAGGGTTAGGAGAACTTATATTAAAAATGTTTTATCCAGATGTAGAACTGTTTAAGGAATAACAAAATAAAAAGGTGGGGTAAATATTGAAGCTTAAAATTGCAACACGTAGAAGTAAATTAGCTCAAGTTCAAACAGAGAGTATAATGAAAATTTTGAAGGAAGAATACAACGTAGAAAGTGAAAAACTTTTAATAGAGACAATTGGAGACAAAAGACTTGATGTAGCATTAAATAAAATAGGAGGAAAAGGGCTTTTTGTTAAGGAAATTGAAATGGCTCTTTTTGAAGATGAAGCAGATGCTGCTGTTCACAGTATGAAAGATGTACCTTTTGAAGTACCAGAAATGTTCGAGATAGCAGCAATTCCTGCAAGGGAAGACGTCAGAGATGTTTTTGTAGCCATGAATGGAATACATTTCACAGAACTTAGAAAGGGAGCAAGGGTTGGCACAAGCAGCAATAGAAGAGCAGCACAAGTAAAATTGTTAAGGCCAGATCTTGAAATAGTACCTATAAGGGGCAATGTACAAACTAGAATAGATAAAATAGAAAGAGAAAATCTTGATGGTATAATACTTGCCGCTGCAGGCCTTAAAAGATTGGATATGGAAAATATAATTACAGATTACTTTGCTGTTGATGGTATAATCCCTGCAGTAGGTCAGGGGGCTTTAGGAATTGAAGTAAAGAAGAATGGAATAAATGGAGATGTATTTAAAAAGCTTGACTGTGAAGAAACTAGAATATGTGTCGAAGCAGAAAGAAGCTTTATGAGAACATTAAATGGAGATTGCCATTCGACCATAGGAGCCTATGCAGAGCTTGCAGGAAGTTTAATGAATATTATTGGAATATATCAAGTAGGAGATAAATTAGTTAAAAAAGATATAAGTGGTAACAAAGAAAATTACAAAGAACTTGGTGAACAATTAGCTAAAAAAATACTAAATGCATAGGGGGAACTAGAATTGGGTAAAGTTTATCTTATTGGAGCAGGTCCTGGAGATGAGGAATTAATAACTTTAAAGGCTGTTAGAAAACTAAAAGAGTGTACAGCAGTAATGTACGACAGATTATCAGGAACAGGTGTACTAAAATATTTAAATGATGATTGTAAAATATATTATTGTGGAAAAGAACCAGGTTGTCATTATAAAACACAAGATGAAATAAATGAGATGTTAGCCAAGTTAGCTAAAGAAGGCCATACAGTAGGTAGAATTAAAGGTGGAGACCCTTACATATTTGGAAGAGGTGGAGAAGAAGCACTAAGACTTATAGAAGATGATATAGAGTTTGAAGTTATACCAGGAATCACTTCTCCAATATCTGTTTTAAATTACGGTGGAATACCTGTAACTCATAGAAAAATAGCACAAAGTTTTCATGTGTTTACAGGAAAAAGTGCTGAAAAGTTAAACATAGATTGGAATGCTGCAGCACATGTTGGAGGAACCCTTATATTCTTAATGGGTTTCGAAAGCCTAGGAGTGATAGCAGAAAATTTAATAAAGAATGGCATGAGTAAGGATACTCCTTGTGGAGTAGTGATGAGAGGAACTACTGCCAAACAGAGAAAAGTAATAGCTACTTTAAGTGACATAAAAGAAAAGGCAGTAGAAGCAGGTCTATATTCACCATGTATTATAGTAGTAGGCGATGTAGTTAAATTTAATGATGAATTAAATTGGTATGAGAAAAAGCCTCTATTTGGAAGAAATATATGTATCACGCGCTCAAAAGAACAGTCTGCTGAGATGAGAGAAAAGTTAATAGATTTAGGAGCTCAAGTTACAGAAATAAACTCAATTAAAATAGAATTCACATCAGAAAACATGTGTGGATACCTAGATAAGCTTCCAGAATATGATTACATAATTTTTACAAGTGTTAATGGAGTAACTAGCTTCTTTAATATGTTAGTTGATAACAACTACGATGTGAGAAATATAAAGGGAGTTTTTGCAGCTATAGGACCTGCTACAGAAAAAGCACTTAAGGAGAGGGGAATTATTCCTAAAATAGTAGCAGAAAAATTTGTAGCAGAGAGCTTGTTTGATAAAATGAAGAATTTTGTTAAACCTGGAGATAAGATATTCTTGCCAAGATCAAAACAAGCAAGACCTTATCTTGCAGAGGTATTAAAGGAAGTAGGATGCTTGGTAGATGAATGTTATACATATGAAACAGTAACTGGTAAATTAATTGATAAAAGCTGTTTTGAGGATACAGACACTGTAATATTTACAAGTCCTTCTACTGTAAGAAATATGATTGAGTTAGTAGGGTTAGATTCAATAAAAGAGAAGGATGTTATTTCAATAGGACCTATAACTGGCAAAGAATTAGACAAAAATGGAATAAAGTATTCAGTTTCTGATGAATATACAACAGAAGGAGTTATTAATAAGTTACTTGAAGAATAATAAATTCAAAATAAATAAATCATAAAGGAGTAATGACAAATGTTTAGAAGACATAGAAGATTAAGAGAAAATCCAGTTATAAGAGAAATGGTTAGAGAAACATTTCTTCACCCATCAGATTTTATTTACCCGATTTTTGTAGTTGAAGGAGAAAATATAAAAAAAGAAATATCATCACTACCAAATAATTATCACTATTCAGTAGATATGCTTGAAGGTGCAATAGCTGAAATAAAAGAAGCTGGAGTAAAAAGTGTATTAATATTTGGTTTACCAGGCTATAAAGATGAATGTGCAACTTCAGCTTTTGAAGAAAATGGTATAGTTCAAAAAGCTATAAAAAAAATAAAAAAGATATGCCCAGATATGTATATAATAACTGATGTTTGTATGTGTGAATATACAAGCCATGGTCATTGCGGAATACTACATGATCATGGTGTTGATAATGATGAAACATTAGAGTACATAGCTAAAATAGCATTATCACATGCACAAGCAGGGGCTGATATGGTAGCACCATCTGATATGATGGATGGAAGAATACTAGCTATAAGAGAAGCTCTTGATGAAAATGGATTCAAAAACGTACCAATAATGGCATACAGTGCAAAATATTGCTCAGCATTCTATGGACCATTTAGAGAAGCAGCTGATTCAGCTCCTAAATCTGGAGATAGAAAGTCTTATCAAATGGATCCTTCAAATGTTAGAGAAGCTATGCTTGAAATTGAAGATGATATAGATGAAGGTGCAGATATAATAATGGTTAAACCAGCGCTTCCTTATCTTGATGTAATAAGAGCTGCTAGAGATAGATATGATGTACCTATGGCTGCTTATAACGTAAGTGGTGAATATGCTATGGTTAAAGCGGCTGCACAAGCTGGTCTTATAAATGAAAAGGCTATAGTTTTAGAATTACTTACATCAATCAAGAGAGCTGGAGCAAAGATGATTATAACTTATCATGCTTTGGATGCATGTAGATGGTTAAGAGAAGAATAAATAAGGAATACAGGAGAGAAAAATGAGAAGTTCAGATATATTTAAAGAATCACAAAAATATATGCCTGGTGGAGTTAATAGCCCAGTAAGAGCTTATGTAGGATTAGATATAGATCCACCTGTAATCAAGAAAGGTTCTGGAGCATACATCTACGATGAAGATGACAATGAGTACATAGATTTCGTAGGTGCTTGGGGACCGATGATACTAGGTCACTGTGATGAAGATGTAGTAAAAGCTATAAAAGATACAGCAGAAAATGCAATAGCTTTTGGAGCTCCAACAGATTTAGAACTTAAGGTCGCAAAATTTATCTGCAATACTGTAGATAACTTTGAGATGCTTAGAATGGTTAACTCAGGTACTGAAGCTACAATGAGTGCTATCAAGCTTGCTAGAGGATGTACTAAGAGAGATAAAATAGTTAAATTTGCTGGTTGTTACCATGGACATTTTGATGGCTTCCTAGTAGCAGCAGGATCAGGAGTACTTACTTCAAATATCCCAGGTTCACCAGGGGTACCAGTAGGAAGTATAGAAAATACATTAATTGCTCAGTACAACGATATTGATAGCGTAAAAGAGCTTTTTGAAAAACAAGGAGAAGATATAGCAGCAGTTATTATAGAGCCTATAGCAGGAAATATGGGAGTTATTCCAGCAGACCAAAAGTTCTTAGAAGATTTAAGAGAGATATGCACAAAATACGGAACTATTTTAATATATGACGAAGTTATGACTGGCTTTAGAGTTGCTTATAAAGGAGCAGAAAGTCTTTATGGTGTAAAGCCTGATCTAAAAACTTATGCGAAAATAATGGGTGGCGGACTTCCATGCGGTGTATACGGTGGAAGAAGAGATTTAATGGAACAGCTAACACCACTTGGACCAGTTTATCAGGCAGGTACTATGTCAGGAAATCCTATTGTTATGGCAGCAGGTTATGCACAACTTCAAAAGCTTTATAGCAATCCAGGATATTATGATAAAATGGATAAACTTGGTGAAATGCTTCAAAAGGGAGCAGAAGAAGTTGCTAAGGAAAAAGGATTGCCATTAGTTATAAATAGACGTGTAAATATGATGACATTGTTCTTTAATGAAAGCAGCAAAGTCACTAATTATGAGGAAGCTAAAGCTTCTAATACTGAATTATACGGAAAATTCTTTAAGCATATGTTAAAGAATGGAATGTTCTTAGCACCATCTCAGTTTGAAGCTATGTTCCTATGTACAAGACATACTGAAGAACATATAGATAAGTATGTAGATTTGATGAGAAAGTTTTAATATAAAATTGCAAGGTTATGACATTTGATTTGTATTTTTTTAGAGGACAGAGGACAATTGACAGAGGACAGTGAAGGAGGATTTTTCTCTGTTTCACTACGAAAAATCTTTGATTTATATAAATTAACGATGTTTTGCATTATCAAAACAAGCTAAAAAAACAAATTAGTTTTCTGACGTAAGGAAGAAAACTTTCCTTCACTGTCCTCTGTCTTCTGTCAATTGTCCTCTATAAAAATTTTGTACTGCAAAATTTTTATAAAGGGGTGAAGTACTTGAAAAGTATAGTCATATCCTCAAATAGCAGTGGTGGAGGAAAAACTACGATAACACTAGGAATTATGAAAGCTCTTATGAAAAAAGGCTTTGATGTTCAAGGCTATAAAGTAGGCCCAGATTACATTGATCCAGCTTTTCATAGTCATATAACAGGAAAACCTTCAAGAAACTTGGATTTGTATCTTATGGGGGAAAATGGGATAAAAGCTTCTTTCTCCAGAGGTACAGGTAATATAGGTATAGTAGAAGGTGTTATGGGATTTTATGATGGTAAGGGAATAGATACAATGTATTCTACTGCTCATGTAGCTAAGGTTTTAAATCTTCCAGTACTGCTTATCATAACACCAAAAGCGCAGAGCGCTACGTTATGTGCCGAAATTAATGGAATATTAAATTTTGAAAATAACAATATTATTGGAGTTGTATTTAATTGTATTACTGAAAGTTATTACAATTTGCTTAAAGCTGCAGTCGAGAAAAATTGTAACACTAAAGTATTTGGGTATGTGCCTAAAAATGAAAAGCTTTCTTTGAAAAGTAGACACTTAGGGCTTGTTCAGAGCAGCGAAATAGGCGATTTAAATGAAAAAATAGAATTATGCAGTGAATTAATATTAAAACATGTTGATGTGGAAGCATTAATAGGATGTTTTAAAGAGACTGAAAGTTATGAAGATAACTTTCATATAGAAAATAGAGGACTAAGAATTGCTATACCGTATGATAAAGCTTTTAGTTTTTATTATAGAGAAAATATTGAGCTTTTAGAAGAATGTGGACAAGTAGTATATTTTAGTCCTTTGAAAGATAAAGAATTACCGGAAGACATAGATTTTTTATATATCGGTGGAGGATATCCAGAAGTATTTATTGAAGAGCTAAGTCTAAATAAACCCATGCTTATTAGTATAAAAGAGAGATTGGAAAAGGGATTAAGATGTTATGCTGAATGTGGTGGATTGATGTATCTTACGAAGTTTGTAGAAGATGTAGATAATAAAAAAATGTTTGAAACAGTAGGCTTTTTTAATGGAAATACATGTATGACAAAAAAACTTCAGAATTTTGGATATGCAAGATTAAGGGTTGAAAAAGAAAATAATATTTTGCCCGTTGGATTAGAAGTAAACTGTCATGAATTTCATAAATCTTATGTCAATTTAGAAAATGAAAAAGTTTACAGTTTAACAAAAGAGACTTATGATGGTTCTTTAAAAATGTGGAATTGCGGTTATGTAAAGAATAATACCTTAGGAGCATATGGACATGTTCATTTCTTTGGAAATGTACAAATGGTTAAGAATTTATTAGATAGATTGTAAAATTTAGTTGGTGTTAAGATAAGTAAAAGGGGGAAAAAACATGGGAGCTATACTCGAAGAAACATTGAAGCATATAAAAGCAGCAGATGAAGAAGCTATTCAAAAAGCATGGAATAGGCTGGATAATCTAACTAAGCCAATAGGAAGTTTAGGAGAATTAGAAGAAATAGCTGCAAAAGTGTCTGGTATTACAGGAAAAATTCATAATAAAATAAATAAGAAAACTGTAGTAATAATGAGTGCTGATAATGGTGTTTATGAAGAAGGTATAAGTAACAATACACAAGATACCACAGTAATAGTTACTAATAACTTTACAAAAGGTATAACAGGTGTATGTATTTTAGCTAAACATGTAGATTCGGATATTACTGTTGTTGATATTGGGGTAAAGGAAGATTTTAATCATCCTAAGATAATAAACAAAAAAATAATGTATGGCACCAATAATATTGCTAAAGAACCTGCAATGACAAGAGAACAAGCAATTCAAGCTATAGAGGTAGGAATAGATATTGTAGATAACTTGGTAAAGGAAGGATATGATCTTCTAGGTACAGGAGAAATGGGAGTTGGTAATACTACTACAAGTGCAGCAGTGTTTAGCGTGTTATCAGGAATTTCTCCAGATGTTGTAGTAGGGAAAGGTTCAGGTCTTACTGAGGAACAACTGATAAATAAAAAAAGAGTAGTACAGAAGGCTATAGAAATAAACAGTCCTGATAGAGATGATATCATAGATGTTTTAGCAAAGGTTGGCGGACTAGATATAGCTGGTCTTTGTGGATGCTTCCTAGGAGCAGCTAAAAATAGGATTCCGATTGTAATTGATGGATTTATATCTTCAGCTGCAGCATTATGTGCATATAGGTTGAACAACAATGTTAAAGACTTTATATTTCCTTCTCATCTTTCAGCAGAACCAGGTGCTGCATATATGATGGAAGAGCTTGGATTAAGTCCAATGCTTAATTTAAGGATGAGACTTGGAGAGGGAAGTGGATGTCCTTTAGCCTTCAGCATTATTGAAGCGGCATTGTGTGCTATGAACAACATGGCAACCTTTGAAGAAGCTACCTTAAATAAAGAGTGTTATGTAGATATTAGAGAAAAGAAGTAGTGATAGAATGGAGAATGATATTATGGATTACATTAAGGTTCCTATGGACATAGAAAAAAAGAGTTTTGAAATAATCGGTGAAGAAATGGGAGAACATAACTTTTCAGAGGATGAGCTTCTTATAATTAAGAGAGTTATACATACTACAGCAGATTTTGATCTCAAAAATATAACTTATATTAGAGAGAACGCTATAAAGAGTGCTTTGGAATTGTTAAAAAAAGGTGTAACTATATATACAGATACTAATATGGCCGCTTCTGGAATAAATAAAGCAGCATTAAAAAAACTCAATTGTAAAGTAGAATGTTTTGTGTCTAGGGAAGATATAGCAGAAATAGCTAAGGAAAGAGGAATAACTCGTTCCATGGCTGCAGTAGAAAAAGCCGTAGAAGAAGGTGTGGAATTTTTCGTATTTGGGAATGCACCTACAGCATTATTTAAACTTAAAGAATTAACTTTAGAAGGAAAAGCAAATCCTAAATTTATAGTTGGTGCTCCAGTTGGATTTGTAGGGGCAGCTGAGTCAAAGGAAGAAATAGAAAAGTTACAGGTTCCTATGATTACTATAAGAGGAAGAAAAGGCGGAAGCAATATGGCGGCTGCAATTGTAAATGCTCTTATGTATATGATAATAACTAGATAATAAAACCTGTCTTTGAGATGGAAGGTGAAAATATGCTAGACATGTATGTAAATTGTGATGGAAAAAGATTAAGATGTGGATATACAACAGGATCCTGTGCGGCAGGTGCAGCTAAGGCAGCTACTTCTATGCTGTATTTTGGCGGAGAGTTAAGCAAAATAAGGATAGATACTCCTAAAGGAATAGAACTTATGCTTCCGGTAGAAAAAATAGAAAAAGGGCCTAATTATGTAGAGTGCTGTATTATAAAAGATGGAGGCGATGATCCAGACGCCACTCATGGATTAGAAATATGGGCAAGAGCTGAAAAAAAAGGATCTGGTTATTCTTTAAAAGGAGGTAAAGGAGTAGGTGTAGTTTGCAGCGAAGGTCTCTATGTAAAAAAAGGAGAGCCAGCTATAAATCCGGTGCCAAGGTCTATGATTGAGAAGGAAGTAAAAGAAGTATTGCCAGGGGACAAAGGAATAGAAATAACTATATTTGTACCAAAGGGCGAAGAGATAGCTAAAAAAACTTTCAATCCAAGACTTAATATACAGGGCGGAATATCTATTCTTGGAACTACGGGAATAGTAATGCCAATGTCAGAAGAGGCACTTATTAAATCTGTAGAACTTGAAATGAACCAGAAGATAGCACAAGGATGTAAAGATCTCATTCTATTATTTGGTAACATGGGAGAAAACATGGCAAATAAGTTAGGATTAGATAAAAACAAAATGGTTATAATGTCTAACTATGTTGGATTTGCTCTAAATTGCTGCATGGATAAGAAGATCAATAAGATATTAATAGTTGGTCACATAGGAAAGCTTTGCAAGATTGCCTCAGGATGTTTTAATACTCACAGTAGAGTTTGTGATGTGAGGTTAGAAACCTTAGCTTTAGAACTGGCATTAATGGGTGAAAGTAAAGAACTCGTGCAAAAAGTATATAATGAAGAAACTACTGAAGGAGCTGTAAAGCTTCTTGGGAATGGATATGAGGATTTATATAAAAATATAGGAGTTAAGGTTAAGCAGAAGATAGAACAGTTTACTTATAACACTATAGAAGCAGATGTTATTATGTACTCTATGGAAAAGGGAGTGCTTTACAGTAGTTTATAAAGTGTATTCATATAAGCAACTTTAATTTGTAAAGTGAAAATAATACGATGTGTTATTTTTTAGAGGACAATGGACAGAGGACAGTGAAGGATGATTTTTCTCCGCTACACTACGAAAAATCTTTAATTTAGTTTTACCTTCGGTAAATAAGGTTTAATTAAGCTATGCTTAATTAAACCGATGATGTTTCGCCTTAGTGAAACGAATCCACAAGAAATAAATTAGTTTTCAGACGTAAGGAAGAAAACTTACCTTCACTGTCCTCTGTCCTCTGTCAATTGTCCTCTCATAAAAATTTTGTGCCGCAAAATTTTTACATTACGAATTACAGCTATAAGCAAGGAGTTGAGAGTTACTATGGATAAGAAAGTTTATATTGTTGGAATAGGCCCGGGTAGTAAGGATTATATAATGCCTAAAGCTGTGGATACTATGAGAATCTGTGATGTGGTTGTAGGATTTAAGAGAGCAATGGAGAGTCTGGATTTTATAGATGGAAATAAAATTGTTGTAAATAAGATTGCTGAAGTTATTGATATTATTAATTCAGACAAATACGAAAGTATAAGTATTGCAGCTTCGGGAGATCCACTTTTTTATGGAATAACAGATTATTTGAAAAAAAATTATGGTGGAGATATTGAAGTAATTCCGGGGTTAAGTTCTTTTCAGTATATGATGGCTAAGCTTGGTAAGAGTTGGCAGGGAAGTTTTTTAGGAAGTCTTCATGGAAGAGAGCAAAACTTTTATGAATTAGTGCGAGAAAATAGGATTTCAATATGGTTAACAGACAGCAAACACTCACCTTCATATATGTGCAGTCTCCTAAAGGAAAAAGACATTGAGGCAAATATATATGTTGGTCAAAATCTTTCTTATGAAGATGAGAAGATCATAGGTGGAACTACAGATGAGGTAGAGAAAATAGAATTTGATGGTTTGTGTGTAGTTGTTGTTGAAAACCTAACTAAGTAGTAAAATATAAGCTAAAAATCTGTATTTGGAATATAGAGGAGAAGAAGTTTATGAACTATATAAAGGATGAAGAATTTATAAGAGGAAACTGTCCTATGACTAAAGAAGAAGTAAGGGTGCTAAGTACAGCAAAACTTCAACTTGAAGATTATTACAGGGTTTTGGATATAGGAGCAGGAACTGGTTCTGTGAGCATACAAGTAGCTAATATATGTTCAAATGGTGAAGTGATTGCCATAGAAAAAGAAGAAGAAGCATTAGAGATTATAGAAAAAAATAAAAATAAGTTTAACATAAATAATCTAAAAGTAGTTGAAGGAGAAGCACTAGCTGTTCAAGAGAATATAGATGGAATGTTTGACGCTATATTCATTGGAGGAAGCGGCGGTAATATAGAAGATATAATTAAACAATATCATTTAAAACTAAAGAATGGATGTAATATGGTTTTAAATTTCATCACGTTAGATAACTTATATAAGGCTATGAATACATTGAAAGAATTAAAGTATGAAGTTGAATGTATTCAGGTTTCAGTAAACAAAATCAAGGGAAAAAGCTATATGATGGTAGCGAATAATAGTATATTTATTTTAACCGGGAAAAAGGTATAAAGGTCAACGGCCGAAAGTTAACTCATACTCCGAGATGTATTTATATTCTTTCGGCACCATAACTCCTTTTGATAATTCTAAAGCTCAGTATTTTGAAAATCTAAGAACCATCGATAAACTCGTACCTCAGATATATCAATAGTCCTAAGATTTTCTAAAATACTTCGCTAAGAATTATAACAAAAGTATTTAAATGTGCCTTCAAGAATATAAATACATCTCTGCGCATAAGTTAACTTTCTGATTTGAAACTTTATACACGTTAACTTTAGTAATAAAAATACATAAAAGGATGTGAAACATTTGGAAAACAATTCAGTTAAATTAGGAACTTTGTATGGCATAGGAGTTGGTCCAGGAGACGAAGAGCTTATGACCTTAAAGGCTGTGAATGTTATAAAGAAGTGTGATGTGGTAGTTGCTCCATCTGCTAAGGAAGGTGGAAGCAGTATAGCTCTAGAAACAGCTAAGAATTTTATAAGTGAAGATAAAGAGGTTGTTGTAAAGCACTTTCCAATGGGAGGAGCAGAGCAAGAAGAGAAAATATATAAAGCATTTCAGGCTATAGAAGAAAAGCTTAAGGCTGGAAAAGATGTAGCTTTTTTAACTATAGGAGATCCATTTGTGTATAGTACATACATATATCTTTTAAAATACATAAAGGAACAGGGATACAATACAGAGACAGTGCCAGGAATTACATCCTTCTGTGCAAGTGCAAGCTTAGCAGGAGAGAATATTGTTATAGGCGATGAAAGAGTATTAATAATGCCAGCAACACAGGTTGATGAAATAAAGGATGAAAAGTTTGTTGTTATAATGAAATTATATAAGCTTGAAGAAAAAGTACTAAATACTCTTGAAGAAAAGGGCTTTAGATATGTATATGTAAAAAGAGCATATAGGGAAGGCCAAGCAGTGATTAGAGAAAGAGAAGAAATATTAAAGAATAGAGATTATATGTCACTTATATTAGCACAAAGAGATTAAGCATTAAATTATAAAAAGGAGAGACTTATATGAAGAATGTAGTATATTTCATAGGAGCAGGCCCAGGAGATCCAGATTTAATAACAGTTAAAGGTAGAAAAATAATATCGGAAGCAGATGTTATAATATTTGCAGGTTCATTGGTAAGCAAAGAACACTTTGAATATTGCAAGGAAAATGTAGAAATACATGATTCTGCATCAATGACATTACAGCAGGTTATTGATGTAATAGTAAAATCTTATAAAGAAAACAAAAAGATAGTAAGACTTCATACAGGAGATCCAGCTATATACGGAGCAATAAAAGAGCAAATGGATGAGCTTGAAAAGTTTGATATACCTTATGAGGTAGTTCCAGGTGTAAGCTCATTTACAGCAGCAGCTGCTGCAATAAAGAGAGAATTTACCCTTCCAAATGTAAGTCAAACAATTATACTTACAAGAATGGAAGGAAGAACTCCTGTACCTGAAAAAGAAGATTTAGAAAGATTAGCAGGAATAGGAGCTTCTATGGCATTGTTTTTATCCGTTGGTATGATAGATAAAGTTGTAGCTAAATTAAGAAAAGGATATGGAAGAAATGTGCCTGTAGCAGTTATACAGAGAGCAACTTGGGGAGATCAAAAGTATGTTATAGGAACTCTTGATGATATTGCAGAAAAGGTTAAGGCAGAAAATATAACCAAAACTGCACAAATATTAGTTGGAGATTTCATAAACTGCGATTATGACAAGAGTTTATTGTATGATGAAAGCTTCACTCATATGTTTAGAAAGGGAAAAGATGAGGATAGCGGTAATTAGCGTTACAAAGTCTGGGGATGCTATTGCAGAAAAACTTAGAAATATTTTCGATATAGAATTGTATTCAAAAGAAACAATAAAAGAGTTTAATCTTAAACAAATCGCTAAACAACTTATGGAAACTTATAAAGCTATAATATTTATAAGTTCAACAGGAATAGCTGTAAGAGCAATAGCAGAGTATATAAAATCGAAGGATAAAGACCCAGCAGTAGTGGTAATAGATAGTTCTGCCAATTTTGCAATAAGTCTTTTAAGTGGACATTTAGGTGGTGCAAATGAATTAACTATGCAAATATCAAAAATTTTAAATAGTATACCGGTTATTACTACTGCTACAGATAATTTAGGTGTTGAAGCACCAGATATGGTTGCTAAGAATAATGACTTAGTAATAGATAATCTAAAAGATGCAAAAAAAATTGCTGCGTTACTTGTGGATAAAGAAAAAGTAGGGTTTATAGATTTAAAATCAAAAATTTCTTTGCCAAAAGGATATATAGAATGTAATAATGATGTAAAAGGATTAGTTTATGTTACACATAACTTAAATTTTGATATTTGTGAATTAAACGTTAATAATAAGCAAATAGATGTTTTAAAGCTTATAAGAAAAGATGTCGTACTTGGAATTGGATGTAGAAAAGATTTCAATTCTGAAAAAATGAAGGAAACAGTAGAAAATATACTAAGAGAATATAATATAGATAAAAGATCAGTAAAATTCATTGGTACTGTTGAAGTAAAAAAAGATGAAGAAGCTATATTAAATCTGGGTAAATATTTAGGTTGTGAAGTAAAAATATTTTCCATAGAGGAAATAAAGAAGATTCAAGAAAAATTTAAAGGCAGTGATTTTGTAGAAAAAACCATAGGTGTGCGTGCTGTCTGTGAACCTTGCGTGGAGTTATTAGAAGGAAACTTAATAACCGAAAAACTAAAGGCTGATGGAATGACACTGTGCATAGGGGAGTTAAATAACTTTTAAAATGTATGTAGAGAAGGATGTGTTAATTTGGGTAAACTTTATGTTATAGGTATCGGTCCAGGTGGACTCGATCATATGACTTTAAAAGCAATAAAAGCTATTGAGGAAAGTGATATAATAGTAGGCTATACTAAGTATATAGAATTTATAAAACCTTTAATTAAGGATAAGCCTGTAGTTTCCACAGGTATGCGTGGAGAGGTAGAAAGATGCAAGCAGGCTTTAGAATTAGCTAAAGATAAAATAGTATCCATAGTAAGTACTGGTGATGCTGGTATTTATGGAATGGCAGGATTAATTTTAGAAATGAGAGAAGATGAAGATGTAGAAGTAATACCAGGAGTTACAGCTTCTTCAGCGGCAGCTTCAGTAGTTGGAGCACCTCTTATGCACGATAACTGTAATATAAGTCTAAGTGACCTTATGACACCTTATGAGCTTATAAAGAAGAGAGTAGAGTTAGCAGCAGAAGGAGATTTTATAATCTCTCTTTATAATCCTAAAAGCCATGGAAGACCTTTATATTTACAGGAATGTATGAGCATTATAAAGAATCATAGGCCAGGAAATACACCTGTAGCAGTAGTTAAGAATGCACTAAGAGAAGGTCAGGAAACTACTTTGTTTACTATAGAAACTTTTGATGACAGTATAGTTGATATGTTCTCAATAGTAATAATAGGAAATAGTAGAAGCTTTATAAAGGACGAAAAATTTATAACACCTAGAGGATATAATGTATAGATAAATCAATGCTTAACTATGAGGTGAAATATATGAGTGAAACAAAAAAAGGTATATTAGTAGCAAGTTTTGGAACAAGTATTATGGAAACCTTTAAAAATTGTATCGAAGCTACAGAAAATAGAATAGAAGAGTATTTTCCAGATTATGAAATAAGAAGAGCTTTTACTTCTGGAATGATTATGAAGAAATTAAAAAATGAAATGGGTATTCACATCGATAACGTTGAGGAAGCGTTAGAAAAGATGAAGAGTGATGGATTTACAGAAGTATATGTTCAACCATTACACATCATGCCTGGAGATGAATATGATAAGATAGGTCGTCAAGTCAACAAGTATGTAGGTTCCTTTGATAAGTTAGTATTAGGAAGACCTATACTTTATAGAGAAAAAGACTATGATATAGCTATAGAAGCGTTAAAAGATCAAATTAAAGATGTAGGAGAAGATACTGCGATAGTATTAATGGGCCACGGTTCCACACATCATGCTAATGCGTGCTATGCTCAACTTCAATGCATGTTAATTGATAACGGATTAGAGAATGTATATGTTGGAACAGTTGAGGGATATCCGACACTAGATAACATAATTCCAAAGTTAAAAGAAAAAAATATAAGAGAAGTTACCTTGATGCCTTATATGCTTGTAGCAGGAGATCACGCTATAAATGATATGGCAGGAGATGAAGAAGATTCTTGGAAAAGTCAGTTAGAAGAACAAGATATTAAAGCAAATGTATATCTTCATGGTTTAGGTGAAAATAGAGCATATCAAGATATATACGTACAGCATGTTCAGGACTGCATAGATGGCAATCCTTTAATGACTGAATAATATAAGCTGGTGATTAAAATATGATTGGATTAATTCTAGGAACCTCAGAGGGAAGAAAAATTCTCTCACTTTTAAATAATTATACAAGTGATATTTTGGTGTCTACAGCAACAGAATATGGTGGAGAAATTTTGAAAAATTATAAGTATGAGTACTTAAATACTAATCCTTTAGATTTTAAAGGATTAGTAAACTTATTTAAAGAAAAGGGTGTGAACTTGTTAGTGGACGCTTCACATCCCTATGCTGTTGAAATAAGTAAAAATGCTATTAAAGCTTGCGAAGAGCTTAATATAGAATATGTTAGATATGAAAGATTATCTTCTGTGGATAGGTTTAAAAATGAAGAGAAAATTGTAGAAGTGAAAGATTATGATGATCTTTATGATAAACTTAAAAATATTGAAGGAAACATATTAAATACTACAGGAAGTAGAAATCTAGATAAGATTCTTTCTATGAAGATAAATAATAGAATCATTCATAGAGTATTACCATCAGTAAAGGTCATGCAGGAATGCATTGACAAAGGATTAGACGCAGGAGACATAATTGCAATTAAAGGTCCAATAAGTTATGAGTTAAACTGTACCTTTATTAATGAATATAAAGCACAGGCAATGCTTCTTAAAGACAGTGGAGTTGAAGGTGGTACAGAAGGAAAACTTAAGGCTTGTATAGATAACAATATATATGGATTTGTAATAGGAAGAAAGTCAGTTGAGTATAAAAATGTTTTTTATACCCCTGATGATTTGGTTAAATATATTTCGGATAACTTTATACTTTAATAGAAAATATGAAGTTGTAAAAAGGGTGTTGTATTTATGGAGTTTACAGTAAATTACCCAGGAAGTTTTGGAGAAATACTACAGGGAAAGGTTTGTGATAAGGATTTATTATTATCCTGTCCTGTAGATGTGTATACAAAAGTAAAAATTTTTGAGAGCAACAATGTGTACAAAAGGCATAATATTAAAAAATCTTCTGCTTTTCTTAGTAATATTTTAGAACTATGGGGCTACAATCAGTATAATAATACAATTGATATAGAAATAGATTCTAAAATACCTTATGGGAAAGGAATGGCTAGTAGTACCGCAGACTTATGTGGAGTGTATTATTGTTTGCTAAAGATGTTTAACAAAGAATTTAATGAAACAGAACTTATGGAACAATGTATAAAAATAGAACCTACAGATAGCATAATATTTAAAGATATGACTTTGTTTGATTACAAAAAAGGTTTGTATAGAAGGAAAATGGGAAAATATATCGAATATAACATACTAGCCTTTGAAGGAAATGGAGTTGTAGATACAGTAGAGTTTAATAGTAAGAATTTAGTTCCTTTAAGCGATGTAGATGATCTTATTCCTGTCTTGGAAGAAGGCATAAGTGAAAGTAACATAGAAAAGATAGCGTATGTTTCTACTGAAAGCATTATGAGAAATCAAAAAAGGCTTTATTATGATTTCTTAGATAGAGTAATAGACATAAAGAATAGAACAAAGGGTCTTGGTGTAATGGGAGCTCATAGTGGTAATGTTTTAGGAATTATATATGAAGATGAAGAAAAGCTTAATTATGCAAAAGAGTTTTTTCAGAATGCAGTAGAGTGTAAGGTATACTCAGTGAAGACTTTAAATTCTATTGAAATATAGTAAATATTTATTATTATGTGGAAAGAAGGTATCATAATGGAAAAGGGATATATTCAAGTTTATACTGGTAATGGAAAAGGAAAAACCACCTGTGCATTAGGGTTATCTCTTAGAGCAGTTTGTTCTGGCAAGAAGGTCTTTTTTGGACAATTTACTAAGGGAATGAAATATAGCGAATTAGATGCGCCTAAATATTTACCAAATTTCACTTTGGAGCAGTTTGGTAGAGATGTTTTCATATTAGGAAACCCAACAAAAGCAGACAAAAAAGTTGCTGCGGAAGGTTTAAAAAGAGCAGAAGAAGTTTTAACTTCTGGAGAATATGATGTTGTAGTTTTAGATGAAATAAATATTGCTTTATTTTACGAACTTTTTACAGTAGATGAAGTTCTAGCAATTTTAGATAAAAAAGCTGAAAAAACAGAGGTAATTCTTACAGGCAGATATGCTAATGAGAGAATTATAGAAAGAGCAGACTTAGTTACAGAGATGAAAGAAATCAAACACTATTACACTCAGGGAGTTCCAGCAAGAAAAGGAATAGAAGATTAGTGTAGAGTTTAACCGCCGAAAGTCGATTTATCCTGCGGGGTATACTGACGTTCTTTCGGCACGATAAATACTTTTAATAAGTCTAAAGCTAATATATTGGAAAAAACTAAGAACCTTTGATAACTCGCTATGCTCAAACAATCAAAGGTTCTTAGATTTTCAAAATGCTAAGCTTTAGATTGATAAAAAGTTTTTATAGTGCCGAAGATTGGAAACATATCCCGGAGTGTGGATCAACTTTCGGCCGTGTTTATAGGTATTCGACATCAATATTAGAGTGCTACACTATTCTATCTCATGTAGGTTAAATGGTGTTTCTTGGTATACATAGTAGTTGAGCCAATTGCAGAACAATAGATTGGCATGGGAACGCCATTTTACCATTGGGTCTTTTGTAGGATCATCCTGTGGATAATAGTTTTTAGGAACTTTAATATCGAGACCCTTAGCTACATCACGATCATATTCTGATTTTAGGGTTAGAGGATCATATTCCGAATGTCCGCTGACAAAGATTTGTCTTCCGCCTTTTGCAGAAACTATATATATGCCTGATTCGTTTGATTCAGCTAATAAAGTTAGGTCTTTATTATTTTCTATATCCTCTTTTCGAACTTCTGTATGCCTTGAATGAGGTACATAAAATTCATCATCAAAGCCTCTTAATAATTTTATATTTTTTTTAGTAGCTCTATGAGGAAATACACCAAACATTTTCTCACTTAGATCATATTTAGGTATGTTATAGTGGTAATATAAACCAGCCTGTGCGCCCCAACATATGTGCAAAGTTGAATATACGTTATGTGTACTCCAATTCATTATTTCTTTAAGCTCATCCCAATAATCAACTTCTTCAAATTTCATATTTTCCACAGGAGCACCCGTAATAACTAATCCATCAAATTTTTGACTCTTTACTTCGTCAAAGTTTTTGTAGAATGTCATTAAATGCTCTTCAGAAGTATTTTTCGATTCATGAGTTTTAGGATTTAACAAATCAATTTCAACCTGAAGAGGAGTATTTCCAAGAAGTCTTAATAATTGGGTTTCTGTAGTAATTTTAGTAGGCATGAGATTTAATATAGCGATTCTCAAAGGACGTATATCCTGATGAAAGGCCCTATCTTCTGTCATTACAAATATATTTTCATTGTTTAAAGTTTCAACTGCCGGCAAGTTATCTTGTATTTTTATCGGCATAGCTTTCACCCCCTAAATATTTTGAGTATAAATTAACTTAAAGTTTTAAAGTAGATTATATCATAATATACTGAAATTTTAAATAATACGAAATTGATGATAACGTATGCAAAGATATAGAAATTTTTGATTTTTAAAAAAGTTTATTATTGGACGATTTTAGCTTAAAAATAAGTTTGTTTTTGGGTAACAATTTTACTATTTCTGCTTATTATGTATCAAAGACTATTTAAAAATAGATAAACTAGGGGGTGAGAGAATGGTTACAACTATGATTATTGCTTTTAGAGAAAGCTTTGAAATGCTGTTGATTATTGTGCCACTTTTAGTATATCTAGCTAAAATAGATAGAGGAGACTTGAAGAAATATATATATTTAGGTTCAGGAATAGGGGTTCTTACAAGTATTTTAACAGGGGTAATTATATTTAATCAAGCTAAATCTCTTCAAACAACATCACAACATGTGTTTCAAGGTTGTATGATGCTATTTTTATCTGCTTTAATACTGTACAGTATAATTCTTCTTAGGAAACAAAACAAGTCGTTGCTGATTAAAGCTGATAGTAATATAAATGTGAAAATTACAGCTGCAAGTTTATTCATACTATCATTTCTAACAATATTTAGAGAAAGTTTAGAAATAACTATTTTTACTCTGCCATTTATAAATGAAGCAGCTATAAATATTGCTCTAGGTATAGTAGTAGGCGCTGCAGCTTCCATTGCCATAATGTATTTTGTATATAAGGGTACATTGAAATTTAGTATAGAAATAATATTTAATGCACTAACAGTTATATTAATATTATTAGGTGCTCTAATGTTTGGAGAAGGGCTGTCTGAGTTGATGCCTAATATGGGAGAGTCAGTTGAAAAATTAGGAGAACTCATGTATGCTGTTCCAACGCTCTATATATTCGTTAAGGAAATGTTAAAGAAGTATATTAAAAAGCTATAAATAATCGTAAGAAAAGCTCTCTTTCTAGATTACAGAAAGAGAGCTTATTTACTAAAATTTTATTTCTTGTATATTGTTATTAATAATTTCTTTTAACAAAGGGAAAGCTAAAGAACAATGTTAGAAGGTAGATGATAATAATGGAAAAGTCACTGTTAGAAAAATATATAGATAAAATATGGTCTATGGATGATAAAGAATATTTATTTGGTGCTATATTATATCATATAGCACCTACATTGATAAGTGGAAAACCAGCTTGTATAATAACTCTAAATGACTATGAGCGGAATTTAAATCTATTATGGAAAAGATATAGGAAGGATTTTATAGACATATGTGAATTGAGCATATATGAAATGAGAGAACAATTTGGGAGTAAGACCTTATTTATTTATGATGAAAAGATTATTTCAGAAATTATTCATCAAGAGGAAAATATAAGATTTTTAGAGAAATTAGGTTACAATAGGAGCTTGAGTATAGAAAAAATGTTAGAGATTTTAGGAGAGAAATATAAATATTTTTGTCCTCATGAAATGGGAATATTTCTAGGATTTCCAGTAAAGGATGTAATCTGCTTCATGGAATACCCTTATAGAAAATGTCTATTATCTGGATACTGGAAAGTTTATAATGATATTGATTTTGCTATGAAAAAATTCGTTGAATATGATACATCAAAGAATATGGTAATTAACTCAATTTTAGATGGTGAATTACCATCATTAGTAATAAAAAATACTATAAAACAATTAATTATGCATTAAACATTATATATTGATACTTATTTTGTAGAGATAAAAAAATATAGAGAAGTCCCAGCTAAATAATAAGTTGAGACTTCTTTGCGATTATCATAAAACTGAAAACTATCCTATAGATTTTTTATACAATAGTACTATAAGCAGTAATGCCACAGATGTCAAAGCAATAGTTCCTCCAGGTGCACTGTTAATAAAATATGATAAGAACAATCCAAACATAATATCTATAAATCCAAAAATTATTGAAAATACTAACGTTGCCTTAAAGCCTTTATGCAATTGCAGTGCTGCAGCCACAGGCATTGCTATCATAGATGAAATAACAAGAATGCCCATTATTCTTATGGAAACAGAAACAGTTGCGCCAACTAATAAAGCAAAAAGATAGTTTATAAGTTTGACCTTGACACCAGCAATTTTTGCTCCATTTTCATCAAAGGTTATATATAGAAGTTGATTGTAAAGTACAGAAAGCGTTATAACAGATATTATACTCAAAGCAAAAACAGTAAAAAGCTCGTTTTGCGATACAGTTAATATACTTCCAAATAGATAGGAGTTAACATTTGCATTAGTCCTACCAGTACTTATTAATGTTATTGCTATACCTATTGCTAAAGTCATTATAATTACTAGTATTAGCTCAGCATATTTTTTATAGTAGTTTCTTAGATATTCAATTAGTAGTCCGCATATAGATGTAAATATAAAAGCACAAATTATGGGATTGTATCCTAAAATTAATCCTAAAGCAACTCCTGCAAGTGATGCATGGGACAAGGCATCACCCATCATAGAATACCTTTTAAGAACTAAAAATGCACCTACTGCAGGGCATAAAATAGATATAAAAATTCCTGCAATAATTGCATTCTGCATAAAATCATATTGTAGCATTTTTTTCCTCCAGAATAACTTTTATTTTAGTTGTTTTAAGAAACCCTTATAATTTTTTTGTATTCTTCTATAGTATATAAGTTAGCAGAGCCGCTATCCATTATGCAAATACCTGTAGAACAATTTAAGGCCGCATCAAGATTATGTTCTACGGCTAGAACTGTAATACCTAAATGTATATTCAAGTGCTTAATTATACTATAAATTTCTTTTTGACTTTGTATGTCAATGCCAGTAGAGGGTTCATCAAGTATTAACAATTTAGGATTTCCCATTAAAGCACGAGCAATAAATATTTTTTGTTGTTGTCCTCCAGACATGTCACCTATTAAAGTATTTTTGAAGTTTTCCATTCCAACAGCGTCAAGACTTTTAGAAATTATATTCTTTTCTTTTAGTTTCAAAACTTTCATATGGCATTTTAGCATCTCAGAAACAGTAATTGGAAATTGAGAATTAAAGCTCTCAACTCTTTGAGGAACATAACCTATTGTATTGGTATGTATATTAATAGTTCCGCCGCAAGGCTTAAGTAAGTTTAGTATAAGTTTTAATAATGTGGTTTTTGCGCTTCCGTTTTCACCCAGTATAGAAACATAGCTACCTTCGCTAATGCTTAGATTTACATTATTGAGTATATATGGTTCATTTCCTGTATATGAAAAAGTTAAGTTTCTAATTTCAAGCATAAAGGGTTTTCCTCCGATTTTATATTTTTCATAAATTTGTAAATAATAACTATTATATTACATAATATATTTGCAAAACAATAGAACTATTAAATATAATTGACAAAAAAACATACAATATTATTATATATCTAAATGCAAATTATTTGCAACAACTCTTGGAATTGTTTATGAAATTGTAATTGTTAGGAGTGATGAAGTATTGTGACAAAAAAGCTTTCTTTTTTATTAAAGAAGACAATAAAGATTATTTACAAAGTATGAAAGAAAACTTGGAAAAGGTTTATGAAAGTTTAAAATAGCAGGTTAGATGCCTGCTATTTTTTATAGAAAAATATTAAATTAATAAAATATAATACATTTATTAGATTAGCTGAATATAATAGTAGTAATGGAAGAGAGGAAGCTGAAGCTCTAAATGGGCTTTAACGAGCAATTAGCGAGAGAGAGTTAGTAATCTTAATTGCCGAGTCTTCCGACTGGAAGGAGGAATGATTTTGAAAAAGACCTATGTTTTAGATACCAATGTTATTCTGTACTCACCAGGAGCGATTTTTACTTTTGGAGATAATGATGTGGTTATACCAGAAGTCGTACTTGAGGAATTAGATAGTTTTAAGAAAGATAAAAATGACCTGGGAGCCAATGCAAGACATTCAGCAAGATTGATAGATGGCTTAAGAAAGAAAGGTAAACTTAATAAGGGGGTGGAACTTCCCGGTGGTGGCAATCTTAGAGTTGAGATGAACCATCATGATGTACAAATTCCACCAACTTGGGATAAGAGTAAACCAGATAACAGAATAATACAGGTATGTAAAGGTCTAAAGGAACAGGGTGAGAATGTTTGTTTAATAACAAAAGACATATTTGAGAGAATTAAAGCTGATACGGTTGATATATCAGTAGAAGATTTTCATGAAAAAGTTGTTCCAGAGCATGAAAGTCAGTATACAGGAAGGATAGAAGTATATACATCATCTGAGAATATATCGGAGTTCTATCGTAATAAGTCTATGGATATAGGTGATTTGTTATATTACTCATCAGAGCTTAATAAATATTTAAAACCTAATTTATACAGTAATGAATTTATGATAATACATTGTCTTCAAAATCCAAAGCAAACTGCACTAGGAAAGTTTGATGGAAATAAAATAGTTCAATTACACTATAAAGATAAAGTGCCGCTAGGAGTCAATGCTAGAAATGTTGGACAAAGGTTTATACTTGAAGCTTTGTATACAGATGCAGAAAAAGCACCATTGGTAATAATAAAGGGACCAGCGGGAACAGCTAAAACTCTTTTTTCTTTAGCAGTAGGATTAGATAAAATTATAGATCAAGGAAAAGAAATGTTTAGAAGAATTTTAGTTTGCAGACCTAATATCACTATGGATGAAGATATAGGTTTTCTACCAGGAACAGAACAAGAGAAAATATCGCCTTTCATGAGACCAGTGTTAGATAACTTAGAAATACTAGTAGATTCCGATGAAAAGGAAAGATATAAAAATGAGAAAGAATTATCAGATAAAATAAAAGAGCTATTTGACAGAAGAATTATAACTACAGAAGCAGTAGCATATTTAAGAGGAAGATCTATTATTAAAAACTGGGTTATTATAGATGAGGCACAAAATCTTACCCCAAAACAAGTTAAATCTATAGTAACTAGAGTTGGAACTGGCACAAAACTCATATTGATAGGAGATCCAGAACAAATAGATCATCCTTTCTTAGATTCAAGGTCAAATGGACTTTGTTATGCATCTGAGAAAATGAAAGGCAGTCCGCTATGTTATCAAGTAACATTAAAATATGATGAATGTGAAAGATCACCTTTAGCGTATGAAGCTTCTAAGCGGCTGTAAAATAATCCATGAGTAAACTATATGTCGATTTTATTCCAATAACTTTAATTAGACTAACAAAAATCTTAAATGAAACATCGTAAAACCATAGATATAATTCTATACATATTTATGGTTCTATGGATGTTTTGTTTTTTAGAAGAAAGTTTTTGACATATTTATAATTATTTCTATTTAAAAAATATATCATTTATTGTACAATGTTGTAAGGTATTAAATTTAGAAAGGATAGGTTTTACGAATGAAAAAGAGAAAAACCGAAGTAAAAAAGAAAAGTTCAATTTGGAAATTAATCTTGGGTTTTTTGATATTTGAAATAGTTTTTACTGGTATAACTGCACCTCTCATAGTATTTCATGGACCATTTCAAAATGTAAAAAAGACAATAGTAGGAGCTGCTATGACAACTCTTAGCCATCAATATATAGCTAAAATATTTTTGTCACAGGAAGAAATAGATAAGATTTTAGGTGAGAATGTTGTTGAAACTGTTCAACAGGACAATACACCTATAAAATTTCAAAATACTCATGACGATAGTATTGAAAGAGAAGATATTAGCGATGAAAGAAAATTTAAAGGTTATATGTTAATAATACATGATCCAACTAGAATTAAAGTTGGTGCTAGTAAAAAATTAGGTGTAGAGGGAGAATTAACGAGTCAAATAGCTAGAGATAATGGAGCAATAGCTGCAGTTAATGGTGGAGGATTCGTAGATGCTTCATCTGGTGATAGCAAATGGACAGGAACAGGTGGAAAACCTGTCGGAATACTTATGAGTGATAGTAAAATACTATATAATGATTTAAAAGAAAATGAAGAAAGAGAAACAGTGGCTATAACTAAAGGTGGTGCACTTTTAGTAGGAACACATACTTTAGATGATCTTAAAGAACTTGGAGTTACAGAAGCTATTTCATTTGGACCTGCATTGGTAGTAAATGGTAGAGGAACTATAAAATCAGGAGATGGAGGTTGGGGAATAGCCCCTAGAACTGCTATTGGTCAAAGAAAGGATGGGGCTATACTTTTATTGGTTATTGATGGAAGACAAACTAAAAGTGTAGGAGCAACATTAAAAGATGTTCAGAATATAATGCTTCAATATGGAGCGGTGAATGCATCAAATCTAGATGGAGGTTCTTCTTCAACAATGTATTATGAAGGTGATGTAATAAATAATCCTTGTGATCCTTTAGGAGAAAGATCAGTTCCATCAGCTATTTATGTTAAATAATTGTTGAGGCACACAAGATAACTATTTATAAGGAGAGTAAGGAATGAAGATTTTTAGAAGGATTTTTCTATGGATTCTTGTATCTTTGACAATACAATTTGCAGGCCTTTTTTATATAGATAAATATGTGTTAACTTCGGATACATCTATAAAGACAAAGAAAATAGTAAAAAGTGAAGCTAAGAAGCAAGAAGTAGAGGTCAAGGTACCTGATAACGCAACTAATATTAATGCATCCTTTAATGGGAGATACTTAGCCTATTATGATGGAGATGTGCTAAAAGTTATTGATACAAAAACGGGAGAAGAAAAGAAAATAGATTTTGATGATGGAGTAAAGGTTTCTTATTATAAATGGCTTTCAGATAGAAATAGAATGCTTATAGCAGAAAAAGAAACAGGAAAGCAAAGTTCAAGTTTTAAATTGGCATATTATGATGTTGATAAAAATGTTAAAGAGGATATTAAAGAATTGAATAGTAAGGAATTAGGTTATGAAAATAAAAAGTCAGAGGTAGAAGATATTCAGGCTTCACCGTTAACTAATATTATATATGTAAAAATAGCAGGCAGTGGAGGAATGAGCCGCCTATATTGGATCAATATAATGAAAGAAGCAAAAAAGGTAGATACGATGGCTTACAGGGTGGGAAAAATAAAAGTACTTCCACATGAAGATAAGCTCGTTTATGAAGATTTGGATCATCAAGGAATATATATGACAGGTCAGGACGAACCACTTAAGATAAATGGAGTAAATAATCCATCTTTAATAGCTGTAGATGATAATGATAATGTATACATTGGAGAAACACAAGATAAAAAAGTTACCAAGATTTATTATGGAACTGTAAAGGAAGGTAGCAATACTCTTCAAGCAATTGATTTAAAAGGAACTGTTGATAGAGATTCAATATTTGTAAGTTTGCAGGGTAAGATTTATATAAATGATAATCTTAAGGGAGTTGTTAGAGAAGTTGCTACTGGAAAAGAATATGCTTATACGGGTAATTTTATACAAATGTATACTGATGGAATAATATCTATAAGTGATGGAAAATTAGTAAAAACTTTGTTCAACTAGAGATGTATATAATATAGGGGGTGTTAGATTGCAATTGTGTTCTGACATCCCCTATATAACGTAACATTTTATTAATATGCTTAAGAATTCAGGGCAAACGCATGAGTTA
>NZ_JAEEGC010000118.1 GCF_019207025.1 Clostridium thailandense
ATAAGTTAACTGTCGGCCGTAGATGTCTATAGCCGATGATATTGCAAATGCTTCTATTTCAAGTTGAATTTCTTGAGCCTCTACAGCCTTTTCATTGAGATAAACTGTGCTTTTATCGCCTGTAAAAAAATCTTTTATCCAGTCTAAAAACTTCAATTTTTCACCTCTCTTTTGGGCAAAATAAAAAAGATCATTTCTGCCCTTGTTGCTGCATAATATAAGAGTTATACAACACAAAAACACCGCAGAATTCAAACTTAAATAATGCAGTGTTCACAAAAATTATTTATTTTTTCAATTGTTATGTTAAATAAAAAAAATTGTGTCAGTTAGGTTTATTTAATATTTTATGGAATGTATTTAGCAACATTTCTGTTTTTGTAGCGTTACTTGATAAAGCTTTCGTGGTAATTGTCCTTCTTCAAATTCACTAATTTCTAACGTAGTATATCCCTTTGCCAATTTAGCTACCATCTCTTTAGTGAAAAAGTGAACGATAAAACCACCGACTTCATACATATTTTCTCCTCTATGAATACCAGTACCAAAATGAGAATCGTTTGTATTTCGAGCAGTGTAAGTATTAATTCCATCTGTTTTCAAAACTCTTCTTACCTCTTGTGAAAGAAACTCAAGCTCTTCAGTACCTAAAGCCATACAGTACAACATATGAGAATAACACCCTTCAAAGAATTCATCATCGAAAGGTAACGGATTTCTTATATCATGTTGAATTGCAGTAATGGAATTAGATAAACCCAGTTGATGTGCTTTTTTATTGATAGTCTCAATTCCGTTATTTGTGTAATCTAAAACATATATTTGGAAACCATTTTGGGCAAAATAGATAGTGTCTCTTCCTTGACCACCACCTAATTCAAGAATTTTTGTCTTTCCTTGATTCTTAAATATTTTAACTGCTTTTATAGCAGATTCGCTTGGTGATTGCCCAAACATATCTTCATTATCTGAAAAAGTTCTCTCCCAATGTGGATTTTGGTCATTTAAAATGTTTCTATTGTTCTCCATTAAGTATCCCCCTATATTTTTCTCTATTTTTACACTTGTAATTCAATAAAAGTTGAATGTAGATATATAAATTATAATACATTTATTTACTATTTAACATAGAATAAATTTAGTGACGTAATGCCCTACTATTTCCCCCTAACTCATAAGTATATTTTATCACAAACCAT
Source organism: Clostridium thailandense (assembly GCF_019207025.1). Classification (GTDB taxonomy): domain Bacteria; phylum Bacillota; class Clostridia; order Clostridiales; family Clostridiaceae; genus Clostridium_AM; species Clostridium_AM thailandense. Next base: position 1,200 of record NZ_JAEEGC010000118.1, read on the forward strand.
CAGCCCAATTAGCTTTCTTAATAAGTGTATACTTTTGTGCATTTAAGTCAGGCCCTTTATACTTTTTAACCGACTTTATAAGAACATCCTCTTTAACCTTAGTTGGTACTTCCTCATAATATTTATATCCAGTACAGTATTTAAATAGTGCTTCAACTACCTTTTGATTTCTTCTATCTTTTCCTTGAGCAATTGTAGTTTTTAGGTCTGAATTTTGAGTTTTATATCGCCTAAAAGTTGAGTAACTCATACCTATTTTTTCGGCTATTTCCTTATCCGTTAAACTATCTTAAACCATTGATTTTGCAAAGCTCAAGCTATTTTTAATAAGTTCCTCAAACTTAACATTATTTGTAAACTTGATTGTCCATGTCTTATTAGTATCTACTGTTTGGTTGTCTTTAAAGTTTGCCGCCTTTACATTAACATTTAACAACATCTTCAATGTAAACTTCATCTATTCCACCAGTTCCCTTGTTGGATTTGACTTGTTTCCATGCCTTTAATAAAATATCTGCTCTATATATTTTGTCATATAGTGCATGAAACTTTCGTTTCTTATTAGCTTTGACACTTAGATATAGTTTTCTCTGAAGTTCTCGAACTTTGTCTATGGTGTTGTTAGCTTTCGCATTCACTCACTCTTACCTCCTCTGAAAACTTGAATAAAGCAGAGTTCCTTCCCTATATGCAGTTTTGTTGTCTGCAGCATCATGTAATTCCCCCTGTAAAACTTCCTTTGGTGGTAACTGTGTCATATATTCAGCCACATGTATTCCACTTGACCCTAGCTCTAGCAGTTCCACTTCTTCTGAATTTTTTTCAGCACATAAAATTAAAGCAATTGGTCCCTCTTCACCTTCTGTCATTTCATTCTTCTTAAGCCATCTTAAATACAGTTCCACAAGTATTTCTGTCTTCACTATTTTTCCTATATTCCAATAAAGTATTACTGTCTCTATAAACCTAGTTTTAGATTATATTCAATTGATATAAGTTCTTTAATTATATCCTTATTTATATAAATAGAAAAAGAAGCCTATCTTCTAAGCTTCTCTTGCTGAATTCAATTCTAATTCTATAAGTTTATTATATTCTTCGTGTGTTATCTTATTATGCAGTTCTCTTTCATCATATATACTGTACTTTTCCATAAGTCGTTTAATATATTTATTTCTTTCAGTTCTCATATTAAACACTCCTTTTCTTAAGCTTTTTAATAATTATTCCCTTTACATTAAAAAGTAAGCAAAAGTCTTCCACTAATGTTTACCTTCTAATTTCACTAATCGAGGGATATAATAATATTTCCTCTAAGGTTTATTTCCTTAGGACAATTATTATTATAAATTCCAATTGTTACACTTTAGTTTCAAACATGTTACATTACTATTTAATTAGTGTTAAATAAGTATTTATTTCATTAATGATTTGTAAATAAAGATAATTATATAAAAAGTATCCATCATTGTTTTAACCTTTATTTTATTCAAAAGTCCCTAATAACTCATTTGAAATATTTATGCTTTCTAACCTCATGATACTTTCCTCTGCTCTCCCAAAACTTAATAAATTAATACTTCCATACCATGCAATCTTTTTATCAACTATATCAAGTAATAACTTTAGTATGTTATCTATTTTTTTAGAATAGATTCTAAGCTATTTATTTTTGTTATTGTTACATAAAAAGCACCCCGAAATCCAACTTGAATAATGCGATGCTCTAATAAATTATTTGATTGTTATATTTTTAACTACAAGTTTGTATCATTAATAATTGAACTTGTATGCTAAATAACTAATGAGTTGAATTATTAAAGCACCAGCCATTAAAATTAAGAGTACTATATTAGAATCTATTACAATTTTTCCAGTACTTATTAAAAGATGAAATATGACAATAACAAAAAAAGAACATCAAAACTTTTACTTTTAGATTTTTCACTTATAAACTTTTTTCTCTAATCCTCATATCTTTCATTTTCCTTATCTTGTGTTTGCCTTAATAAATATATAAGGTATAAAAGTGTTTCTTACTCCAGTCTGTGTTCTTTGAAGTATCACCTGCCTTAATTCTTAATTCATCTATGCCATAGCCACCAATGAAAATATACCTATACCAAGTGTAACAAGATAACCATGCCTTTTAGTAACAAATTCCCAAATTCCTAAACCAATAAAAAGTATTGCAAATACTGCAGAACCTATAAGTATCGAATCAAACTTCTCTTTATTTTCCATTTAAATATTCCATTCCATTATGTCAAGGCAACTTTACATTTTATTAAAAATTCATATTTCAATTTGGTAACTATCCTTGTACCAAATATAAAGAAGTTTCATTTTTTAACACCACAATATTGAAATTTCAAAGACATCGTTTGTACTTTCAATTGCAAATTTGAACATAATCTTTGTATTGCAGCAAAAAACACTGTATTATTCAACTTTGAATAATACAGTGTTTAGGTAAATTGTTAGTATTTTTAGTTGTTACGTTAAATAAGAAAGATATAACAGAACTGAAGCTAAAATTATATTACCTCAACTCTACAAATTGAAATTAAATCTAATCATCTATAATCATGTTAACAAGAGTATCAATATGTATCTGCATTGTATCCAAACAATCTACTGGGGTTTTAACTCCCTTGAACAACAACGGCAACTCAGTACAACCTAAAATAATTGCCTGTATCCCATTTTCAACTTTCATTCTTTGAATAATTTTCAGAAATGCTGATAAAGTTTCATCCTTGACAATACCCAACTCTAATTCTTGCGAAATCTTTTGATTAACAACCTCTTTTTCTTCATCAGTTGGAGTTATCACTTCTATATGATTTTTCATGAATGGCTTTTTAAAAAATTCTCCATCCATAGTAAATATTGTCCCTAACAACCCTACTTTAGATATATTACGTCGTTTTACTTCATCACAAGTAGCCTCAATAATACTCACAAGTGGGATATTAGAAAGCTTATTAAGCTCATCAAAAACAATGTGTGGTGTATTAGCCGATAAAGCTATAAAATCTGCACCGCTGACTCTCAAATTATTTATTGCCACCATTAAATAATTGACAAGTTGTTCATATTCTTTCCTTTCACACATATTGAGGACATCAAAAACATTCACACTCTCAATAGTCATATTAGGAAAAAACTTTTTCCCAACTTTATTTTGGACTCCATATACAATATCATGATAATATGGAATTGTGGACTCAGGACCCATTCCTCCAACTAAACCTAACTTTTTCATGTTTTACCTCCTCTATAAATTGCTCTTTATTGAGTTTTCTTATATTTTTCATAAATAGCATTTTATTACTATTGCGATTTAATCAATATAAAAATTGTACCACATTTTCCATATATTTTTACAATTGTATAAAAAGTATAGATATTATTCTGTCTTTTCAAGGATAAGAAAGAGACTTGACTCGTCTACTTCCTCAATGCGATAATAGCACCCTGACTCCTCTCCTAGTTCTTTAAGTGTATCCTCTGAAAAGGTGATAGCACTGAACCCGTCCTTGCATACTATTGTTCCATCCTTTGTTTTTTCCAAATCGATTTCTCCAAGTAAACCATTAGCCTCCTGCTCATGAAACCAGGTCATCCGATGCTTCCAAAATTTTGGACTATATGTACTGAAATAGGCCTTTCCTCCAGGAGTCAGTGCCTTTATACATTGTTCAATCAGATGCATGGGTTGTCCTTTCATCGCTGATAAACCGTTTTGCAGGCACAATACGACATCAAATTCTTCATCAAACGCAAGGTTATAGACATCCATAACTTGAATGTTACAGTTCATGCATTCTTTTATATAATCCTTTCCAAGATCCACTGTTGACTCCGATATATCAATTCCTACAACACTGGCTGAAAAAGGAGCCAATTTCTTAATGACACGTCCGTATCCAGCTCCAACCTCCAGCACTTTCTCGTTGCCATGCAAATTTCGGCACACAAAATCGATTTCTTCATTCAAATAGCGCTTAATCCTTGGATACTTTGTCTGGTAAACTTGAAAAAGTTTCGTAGAGTTTAAATTCTGTCTGTAATAGTTACACATAATTCCACCTCCTAGTTAAAATTAATTTGTATATCTTCATAACTATGCAATTTTCATTCAACTCAAGGATAATTATACCATATTATAAAATTATTTCATCTGTTAAAAATGTCCATGAATTCTTATTGAGATATTCATCACCATCTTTTTATGGAATAACTCAGTCTACTCTCATACGCAAGTAGTCGTATACTGTGACCAAACAGGTTTAATTGCTAATGGTAAAACTTTTGAGCTAGCTGAAAAAAGCTACTTTGCTAAGAAAAAAATCAAAGAGAATATCAACTAGCTGCCACTTTTACTTGTGAACATTCTGAAACAGTAGCAATGTCTTTAGATTCTGGAAATACCCATTGTCCTGACCATTATAATGATTGACTAAAGGCTATACTGTCTAAATACAAAGATCAACTTCAATTATATTAATTAATTAAAGTTATTCAAGATTAATTCTTGATAATTCATATACGCTGATACAAATTGATACAAACATGATGATAACAAGTGGTATTATAATTTTTACATCAAAAGTTTCACTTGTCATAAGCTTAAATCCCCATGTAGCAGGGAAAATTTCGCCTAAGCTTTCAAGTGCTTTGGGAAGCATATTTACTGGGAACATGATCCCAGCCAGCATAATTGAGGGTAGAAATATAAACTGTGATGTCATTGTAAGCTTTGATGTACTTTTGATAAGCACTCCTAATACCGTTCCAACTGCCACACAAGCAATAATAAAAATTCCTAAATATAGAAAATAAAGGATCAAATTTTCAGGGATTTTTGTATTAAATGCTAGTGGTGCTATAAAAAATATCACAAGACTCATTATGAAAAGATGAACAAAAGCTGAAATGAAGTTGTTGACTCCTGCCACCCATAATGGTATACCTCCCACCTTGTATGCCTTTTTTATTTCGCTGCCATACAATTCTACCAGTGGTGTAGGTGCTCCTAAAATCGCTCCCATCGTTACCCCAAATATCGTCATAGATTGAATTAACGTATCCTTTGCTATAGGATTAATTGATGTAAAAATCCCCCCCATAAAAGCAAAAAATACAAGCGGTACCACATAATACGTGAGTAGTACACCTTTGTTTCTAATGTCAAGTTTCCAGTGTAATACTACTCCATAAAGAAATGCATTCATTGTTTATCCTCCTCCTTTGCTATATCTATAAATCTTTGTTCAAGCGTAGCTCTTTCAATTTTTACATCAAGAACCTTATTTTGTGTTTGCCTGCAGGTTTCAAGCAATTCATACAAAGTATCCCCTATATTTTCAGAAGCAAATGCCCAATATCCTTGTTCATAATCAGCGTTTTTCAACGCACTTTCTGTTTTGATGAAAATTTTACATTGCTCTCTCTCTTTATTAGTTAGTTCGATTGTTGTGCCTACAAAAGCAATTTTGCCATCTTTGAGAATAGCAATTCTGTCGCAAAGACTTTCCACCTCTGCCATATCATGACTTGCCATAATAATGGTTTTTCCTTGTTCTTTCAATTTGCGTATTTGTGAATGGAGGGACACCCTCCCCTCTACATCAAGTCCCGCAGTTGGCTCATCAAGAAATATAATATCAGGGTTGCCTATGAGTGCAAGTGCTAAATGTAATCGCCTTTTTTGGCCTGTAGACATTTCTTTATATTGCTTGTCTTTTAACTGTTCGAGTTCAAAAACATTAAATAAATTGAAATTTACTTGTGCTTTTTTCCACTTGTAAAACAATCTATACGCCTCTATTGCCTTAATATTTGCAGGTAGTGATGAAGATTGAAGTTGAACTCCTATATTTCCATTTACTTTAATATTTCCACTTTCATATTTTCGAATACCTTCAATGCATTCAAGAGTTGTTGTTTTTCCTGCTCCATTTGTACCGAGTAAGGCAAAAATTTCACCACGATTTACAGCAAAAGAAATGTTGTTAATCACAATGTTTGCTCCATAGCTTTTTACTAAATTTTCAACCTGAATGGCTACATTCATAATTCTGGCACCTCCATATTCGGAATTACTATCCCTTGATTCTGAAAGTAAATACTCAATGCCTTGCAAATAAACTCGTCGGCCACTTCCTGTTTCTCTCTGTACTGTTTGATCCAGTCTTTTTTATTTTCATTGAACTTTTGAAGCTCTGGTAGCATACTCATATCGCCACCTGTAAACTCTAATACCATGTTCCACCATTCTTTAGCAATTTCTTGACCAATATCACTTTCCGGAGGTTCACCCTTAATTTTAAGCTGTGCAGTTTTGTCACACAAGCTTTCCCATTTCATGAAAAGTGCTTTCCCAGAATTTTCTGTAAAATTTTTCCTAATGTTTGCCATGAGTTTGTCATCAAACAACTTAACAATCCAATAGTTTTCATTTTTCATCTGTAATAGCTTGATAATATCAGCATATTTCTCAAAGTCCACAATATTCATTTGTTTAACTTCATCTTTCAGAGCCTCTATTGCCGATAGAGCTTCAGTGAGATTAAAAATCTTTTCTTTAATAATTTGTGCTTGATCACTCAAAACATTTTCAACCTCTTGAGGGGTGTCAAGAGGTATTAATCGGTTTTTAATATCATCAATTGAAAATCCCAAGAACTTCATAGATAAAATCTGATGAAGCTTAATCATATCTTTATTGGTATAAAGCCTCCTGCCGCCTTCACTTTGTGCAGACGGTTTCAATAAGCCCTCTTTGTCGTAGTATTGCAAGGTACGAACGGTGGTATCCATTTTTTTTGCAAGTTCTCCTACCGTCATAAACTCTTTGTTTTGCATTATAAATCACCTCTACTTAAATTGTACTATATGACTTAAAGTAACAAACAAGAGGTTTTTAGACTTAGCAATTTTTTTACTAAATTAATTCGTTCTTTCATTTTTTCACAAAAAAATATCATTTTCTTATAAATAAGATGGTGTCCTAAAACTAAGTTAGTTTCAGGACACCCCTTTTATAATAATCAACTATATATTTAGTTTAACAATCTGTTGTATTCGTTCAAGTCATTGTCCAGCATTTGACTTGCTAATATTACCTCAGGATCAGTTAAACTGCCCTTTCTACTTATCAAGTCATGCATATAGCCTCTCATTTTTTCTATTCTCCTAATCAATTCTTTTTTCACTATAAGCACCCCCCATTTTAATAATAATTAACAAATATAACTTACTATAAAATTATTAATATTTGCTAATTATAATTATATTATACATTATTTAGCAAGATTTTTCAACCATTATTTTGAATAATTTGATTTTTTTTGAATTATAAGCGTATAAAAAACTATACTTTGGATTTTCTGATTGTATTATGTAAAATGTACATTGAAAAAATAATAACAATAACATTAGTTTATAGATAATAAAAACAGAAGTCAGGGATAAATTGTCCCTGACTTCTGTTTTTATTATCTATATTTGTTTTATTATAGGCCTTTTTCATAAGCTTCTACCATTTTTTTAACCATTTGTCCTCCGACAGATCCATTTTCTCTTGAAGTAAGATCTCCATTATAACCTTCTTTTAGATCTACACCTACTTCCCTAGCTGACTCCATTTTAAATCTATTTAAACCTTCTTTTGCTTGTGGTACTAATACTCTGTTTCCTCTACTTGCCATAACTTATTCCTCCTTTTATATCTTATTGTATTATAAGTTTATGTATTTTCCTGATTAATAAACTATTAATTTAAATGTAAAAAGTCTAATTAATATTAAAAATTACATAAATAATTATTTATTTGTTTCTATGCCTCAAAAGTATAAATTTTAAGATAATGGATAAAATATATAATACCTTGATAATATAGCACTACACTTAGAATTATGATTAACATCTACTTAAAACATTTATCGAAATGATTAAAAGAAGCTAATTTAAAAAAATAGCTTCTTTTAATCATTTTTTATTTTTATCTATGCTCTACCAAATCTATAGCTCCTAATACTATATGAGCTAATCCAAATCCTAATACAGCAGTTTCTACCATAGGAAGCATATCTCTTTTTTTCATTCCTCTCTTTTTTATATCCATAGTTCTTAATGCAGCTGCTCCTGTAGTTACTGCAACGCCTAATGCTGTAGGTACTAATCCTTCTCTCATATAATTCCCTCCTAATTAAGACATTCTATGATTATTCTTAAGTCACTTCTTTATAAATATTATTTATTTTTTAGAATTGTAATAATAGTTTGTTACAATTTGAGTAGATATATTACTATCATCTCCATAAACCTGTGCATCTGTCTCCACATCATTTTGAGGGTTTAAGCTTTTTATTTGTGTTCTCTCAGTTTTTTCATTTGAATTCAATCTTCTCATTATAATCATTTCCTTTATTTATGCATTTTTCTGTACATTGAAAGGTCAAATGGCCCTAGGCCATCTGACCTTTAATTAATTCTATCTTAAACCTTTTTCATATGATTCAACCATTCTTTTTACCATTTCTCCACCTATTGAACCATTTTCTCTTGATGTCAAATTTCCTTTATCTATGCTTTCATAATTTGTTAAGCCAAAATCACTTGCAACTTCTTCCTTAAATTGATTTAGTGCATATTTAGCCTCTGGTACTAATACTTTGTTTCCTTTACTTGCCATATATATTCCCTCCTCTTAATATTCACTTAAATCTTTAACTGCTATACTATTTGTTTGTATTATAAGTTTGCTCCATTACATAATTATTAATCTATTTAATTAAATGAAAAAAAGCTATTATTTTTCAAAATTGGGACACAATATTATTGTACTAAGTAACAGGATGAAAGGAGTTTTTGGCTAATGACAAGCTTTTTAACTAAAATTATTGTTTATCCTATAATAATATTAATTTCTAATTACTTATCTGCAGAAATAAATTATCCTTACCTTTATCAAATCTTATTTGTCGGTGTTATGCTTGCAGCATCAGTACATTTAATAGAATGGCCACTTTTAAAACCAGGTTTTCTGTTAACTACTACTATTTTAGAATTTTTAGTAGCTTTTTCTGTTATTTACTTTATTCAATTTTTACTGCCTGGTTCTTATGTAAGTTTAATTGGCACTTCTATAGCATCCACAACCTTGATAGTTGTCCAATTTTTATGTAACAGATATATATTATATGATAATTTAACTAAGAAATCTAATTAATTTTATTTTGAAGAATAAAAGAGCTTTTCAGCTCTTATTTATCTTTTATACCATTTAGTTCATACATAAAAGGTTTTATTTCTTCTTCTTTTATAGTTCCATCTTCATTATAGCCTGTTTGCATTGTTGGTTTAATTTCTACTGTTTTTATTTTATTAGTAGTTCTATTAGCCTTGTTAATTTCCATTCTCTTATGCAATGCTTCATCGCTTATGTTATTTCCTATCATATGTCTTTTCATAAAGTTTCACCTTTCTCATGTTTTTATAATTTAATTATATGACAAAAAACCTCAGTAATACTTTCTGAGGCTTTCCATATATTTCACATACCTTCATTCTTTATTTTCAATACATCTGTATGACTTAGCTGAGTATCCTGTATAGTTTGTGTAATACTATTACCTCTATTAATTAATCTTTTAGCGTGTCTGACTTCTTGTTCATGTGGAAGTTTTTGATTTTTTTTAGGCATAATATCTTCCTCCAAAACTAAATTAATGTGGCTTTACATTATCATTTTTTCCTTGTTTCTCTTTTCTTTCTTTTTCATATGGATTTTTCCCATTGTCAATCATATCAAGTCCTATAGCTGCGGCCTGCTTGTTTGTTAATTTACTCTTAGGGTTCATAGACAAACACCTCTTTTCCAAATTTATTTTTTCCTAACCATATTATTTTATACTTTCTAGGTAAAATAAAATAACGGATATATAAATATATTATATACATCCGTTATTTTTAATCATTTTAAAATTATAAAATCTGTGATCATGCGACCTAAAGGACTGATTCATTAAAGCATCATTAATTAACTGTTTTTTATTTAAATAGTCGTCAAAATCATAAGCACACATTACAGAAATATTTAGTTTTTCTACTACCTTATTTAATAGGTTATCAAAATCCATAAATTGATTTTGTGATATACTGCTTAGTAAATAATTTACTTGATTTACAATCCTTATACTTGAATAACCTTTTTTCCTTGCAATTTCTTTATAACTTAAAAAGCTTGTTAATAGTTCCTCTATCTCATTAGTATTATGCTTATCAATTAAACAATCAATATTTAAAATTTCTATTTGATTATTATGTTTATGTAAATACTTAAATATAGTTTTGTATATTTCCGGTTCCACGCATAAATATACCAGTTCATTTTTTTTGATTCCTTTATTAACATAATCATAAAGGTTAATAGCTAAATGTTCTACCCCGTAATAATAAAAAACACAATGTATTCCAGACTGTTTATGCTCATTCATAATAATTACCCTTTTCATAAATAATATAAATCTATAAAAAAATATATTCTACCATTACTGCAATTATTCCTTCTAAAATTTAATTATAGTTTAAGTCTTTTTATTCAATTTTTCGAGAATTTTTTTACAGACTTTTTCTAACTTTATTTTATCTAATTCCTCATATTTAAACCACTTTCCAGTACATTCTTCATTTAATTTTTCATTTTCATCTAGTACAATATAAATTATATCTCTTTTATATAAATTTCCTTCATTTTCACTTAAAAAAAATCCCAGAGCTTCACTATCTTTATATTTAAGTACAACACTATTTTCTTTATGAATAAAACCAAACTCCAGTTTTTTTTCATCATAATCTAGTAAATATCTTTTAATGTTATCTTCCATTTTGCATACAACAAATTCCTTTCTTTTAATAAATTTATTAGAATCTATTATGTGTCTAAAAGGATTTATATCGTTATAAGTTATGTCATCTAAACCCGTATCATCATAAAAATCTTTCCACTTCATATCAACTAATTCATAATACTGCTTTAATTCTGGTTCTGGTTCAATACCAACCTGGGCTTTACCATCAATAGAATATGCTAAAAAAGTTACTACGCGCTTATACATCGAGTTTTTTATTTGAGGTACACCTTCAATTTTTATAGGAAGAAGCTTAATTTTTAGTCCAGTTTCTTCATAGGCTTCTCTAATAGCTGCTTCTTCATCAGTTTCACCATTTTCTCTTCCACCACCTGGAACTCCCCAGAAATATAAATTTTTCTTTATATCATGATGTTTCAGTAAAACGTATTTTCCACCTTCTACGATAAAAATCTGAACTCTTGTATCCCTCTTAAGCATTTTCCCACCATCCCGTAAAACTTTCTTAGTGAAATAAACTATTATACTATAATCATTATACACCATATACTAAAATTTTTAATATAAATTCTTATATTAAAAAGAATATATGTAAAAGACTAATGGAACTCTTCATCCATTAGTCTTTTACTCTAAAAATGTTTTGTTATTTCTTCCTGCACTCTTTTTATATCCTTTTGTCTTAAATGAGTTTTTTCTTTAATTTTATCTGCTGTTTCTCCATCAAGAAGCATTTCCCTAGCTTCTTGTTTTAAACCCTCTTTTTTATCACTCATAAGAAAACCTCCCCTTATCTATTACCATTCATCTTATCTTTAGCTTTGATAACATCATGCTCATTCAAACCTGTTGATTCTTTTATTTCACCCATCCCCATTCCTTTATCAATCAAATCTTTAGCCGTTTCCATAGCTTTTTCATGATTGCCTTTATTTCTCCATCTTCCCATAGCATTTCCTCCTTATACAATATCAATGTTTATAATCAATATTTATAACTTTTCCTGTATCAACTAAATCTTCAACAGGAACATATACCTCTTCTCTCATATCCAAAATTCTAACTTTAACTATTGCTGCTTTGTCATCCACACCATCAATCCATACAGGATGATAATTATACAAAACTTCAATATTAGCTGATGAATTCATTATCTCTTTAACTCTCTGAATATCCACAATTAGTTACCTCCATAAAAGTCCTATTATTCTACCTTCCAATTTTCCTTGCCATTTTTTCCATTTTTATGTTCAGCTTTATATTCTGCACTTCTTGAGTGATATTTAGCACTATTTAAATCATTAGACCATTTTTTAGGCTGCTTGTTTCTATTCTCCATAAAAGCTCCCCTTTTCTATTTATATTAAATCAAAATTATTCCTTACTTAATCTAGATGTTTTTCAGATGGTGCACCAAATTTCGCTCTTGAACTCTCATCCAGTGGATCATGTTTTATATTCTTTTTTTTAAACTTTCCATCTTCTTTTTTATTATTAGTAGTATAGTTCATTTTATTTTGCATCTCTCTCTCTCCTTTCTAGTACTAGCTTTTCCTCAACTATAGTTTTTATGCTCAAAGAATAATACAGTAAATATAGTTAAAGAATATATTTATAACTTTACTACTTATTCACTATCAATTCATGTTTTAGTAAAGTTTATCTTTTAATTCAAAATTATATAAGTTTACATTAATTTAATAAAATGGAGGTATTTTTATGAACTTCAAATTACCTAAATATTGTCCACCAGATTTTACAAAAGAGCCTTTTATTTCTGCCCCAAATGTTAATACTGAAAAAGTTACATTAGAAGGAACAGCTCCTGAAAACTACCACGCAACTTCAATATACCCAGAATATTTTAAAATAGATGGTGAATGGATACTTGCTTCAGAAAGTAGAATGGACAGCGCTGTAGTTATTAAGGAAAATAAGACCTTAGAAATTAAGGAGTTTAGGAACTTACATATTGGTGATACGATTGTGCTCGGAAGGAGAGAAAATACAGAAGATGGAATTCTTGTTTATGTAGATGGTTTCAAATCAATTTCAACTGAAGAACAATCTTTTGCCTTTAGAGCCAGTAGAACAAGAGAGAGTTCTTATTCAAAAGATTATGATAGTCTTTACGAACTTTTAAAATACGAGAAAGAAAATGGGTATATTTTATGGGTTCTAGGACCTGCAGTAGTTTTTGACCATGATTCAAAAAAAGCAATGTCTGATCTAATAGATAATGGCTATGTTCATGCCCTTTTTGCTGGTAATGCATTAGCAACACATGATCTGGAGGGTTCAGTTCTTAGAACAGCCCTAGGTCAAGATATATATACTCAACACTCAGTCTTTAATGGCCATTATAATCATATTGATATAATAAATAAGGCTAGACGTGCGGGTTCGATTGAAAACTTTATTAAACAGCAAAATATTAAAGACGGAGTAATTTATACATGTACAAAAAATAATGTACCTATTGTTCTTGCTGGCTCAATAAGAGATGATGGACCTCTTCCTTCTGTAATTTCTGATGTTTATGAGGCTCAAAATACCATGAGACCTCATTGTAAAAAAGCAACTACAGTGATATGCTTAGCTACTCAGCTTCATACTATAGCTACAGGTAATATGACTCCAACGTACAAGGTTGAGAAAAATAGTATAAGACCAGTATACATATACACTGTAGATATATCTGAATTTGGCGTAAATAAGCTTAAAGATAGAGGGAGTTTAGAAGTAACCTCTATAGTTACAAACGTTCAAGATTTCCTTGTAAATATAGCTAACAATTTGATAAATAAATAGATTAAACTTTTCAATATCCTTGGGGAAAGTTTAATTTTATCAAAAACCTTATTTCCCTCTTAAACATCAAAGTTTAAGAGGGGATTTTAGTTTAAACAATATGAATTATAGTCTATTTATTATATAATAATAGTGATATATTCAACTTTTGGAGGTATTGAAAATGGCAATAAAATCTAATCTTACAGCTGCGTTAGTAAAGAAGTTTGCTGATGCCTTAGAAAAAATATTAGAATATAAAAGTGAAGGAAAAAACGAAGAAGCTCTAACTGCAATTGACGATGCTTTTAAAGAAATATTTAGATTAAGCTCTAAATTCTTTAATTCTTTCTCAGATGAGAATTTAATGGATATGATAAAAACTGATGGAACTTTGAATGCAGATAAGTGCATTATGATGGCAAAGCTTTTAGAAGAAGAAAGCGAAATTTACGAATCTCAAGATAATGTTAATGAAGCTTTTTACCTGAACATAAAAGCCTTAAACTTGCTATTAGAAGCATACATAAATAAAGATAATAATTGTGATCTTCAAAATTATTTTGCTGATATAGATCTAATAATATCCAAGGTATCTGATTATAAACTTCCAGTTTCTCTTGAATGTAAAATATTGGATTACTATATTAAGATTAACATGTATGATAAAGCTGAAAATATGCTTTATGAAATTTTAGAAAATAATAACTTTGACCAGTCTTTAATAGAAAAAGGAATTTCTTTCTATGAATATTTACTTACTCAAGACGATGAAACCTTAGAAAAAGGCAATCTTCCAAGAGAAGAAGTAGAAGATTCTTTATTGCACTTAAAAGAAAATTTATAGAAACAAAGGCATCTCCATCAAAATTATGTGAGATGCTCTTTAATTAATCAAAATAAAATAAAACCCCACCATGCCGTATCCTGAGTCATGTTTGAACCCGCTCTCGCAGGTGGGCATCTCCTTTTTACTTCTTGTTCTCAGGGAAATCTGCCTGAGTATCATTCCATAAAAAGAGTCCGATTCCCATTTCAAAATTGTTGGGTCAATATAAACTCATTCTACGCACATAGTAGGAATTTATGCTTTATATAATTTTTTCTTTAGAAATATTATATCACATTTTTCAGAATTTATCTACAAATCATCCATGTAAACATTTAAATTTTTTTATTCCTTTATATATATTCCTAAATCATCTAATTGCTCTTTGTCTACTACATTTGGTGCTTCTGTTAAAGGACAGAAGGCATTCTGATTTTTAGGAAAAGCTATAACATCTTTTATGTTTTCTGTACCTGCAAGGAACATAATCATTCTATCAAATCCATAAGCAAGACCGCCATGTGGTGGTGGACCGAACTTAAATGCTTCTAACAGATATCCAAATTTCTCTATTGCACGTTCGTGCGTAAGTCCTATTGCAGTAAACATTCTTTCTTGAAGTTTTGTATCATGTATTCTGATACTTCCTCCACCTAGTTCTTCTCCATTTAATACAATATCATAAGCTTTAGCTCTAACTCTTCCTAAATCAGTATCTAAGTACTGAATATCCTCATCCATTGGCATAGTAAATGGATGATGTTCTGCCTGAAATCTTCCTTCTTCTTCATTGTATGAGAAAAGAGGAAACTCAGTTATCCATACAAATCTAAATTCTTTATTGCCTTCAAGTATTCCCAATTCCTTAGCCATATGAAGTCTTAACGCACCAAGACTCTGAAAAGCTACACTGTTTTTATCTGCTACTATTAATATTAAATCTCCAACTTTAGCATCTATAGTATTTAAAATATTTTTTGTTTGCTCTTCTGTTAAGAATTTGCTTATAGATGATTTAACTTCATCTTCTTTATAAGCTATCCATGCTAATCCCTTAGCTCCATAAGTTTTTACGAATTCAACAAGTTTATCGATTTGCTTTCTTCCCATACCAGCAGAATTAGGAGCTTTTATAGCTCTTACTGAACCACCATTTTCAATAGCATCCTGAAATACTTTAAAATCTACATCTTTAACTACCTCAGTTAAATCATTTATTTCCATCCCAAATCTTAAATCTGGTTTATCAGATCCATACTTCTCCATAGCTATTTTATAAGGCATTCTTTCTATAGGAAGCTTAACATCTACATCTAGCATTTCTTTAAATACTCTTTTAATTAATCTCTCGTTTAGCTCTATAACATCGTCTGTCTCTACAAACGAAAGTTCCATATCTATTTGAGTAAATTCTGGCTGCCTATTTGCTCTTAAATCCTCATCTCTAAAGCATTTTGCTATTTGAAAATATCTATCATAACCCGATACCATTAACAGCTGCTTAAACAGCTGTGGTGATTGAGGAAGAGCATAAAACATTCCTGGATAATTTCTACTTGGTACAATGTAATCTCTCGCTCCTTCTGGTGTGCTCTTGGTAAGTATTGGAGTCTCCATTTCTAAAAATCCGTTTTCATCTAAGAAATCTCTAACTACTTTAGCAGTCTTATGTCTTGTCATAAGAATTCTTTGCATATCTGGTCTTCTTAAATCTAAATATCTATATTTTAATCTGATATTTTCTCCTGCATCTAGGTCTTCTTTTATGTATATAGGAGGCGTTTCTGACTCTGATAATATCTTTACGCTCTCTCCTTTTAATTCAACCATTCCTGTAGGAAGTTCTGAGTTTGGAGCTTCTCTCTTAACTAAAGTTCCTGTAACTGCTATACAGTATTCAGATCTCAAAGAATCTGCTTTTTCAAAAGCTTCTCTATTTATTTCTTCTCCAAATACTACTTGAAGAATCCCTGTTCTATCCCTTAAATCTACAAATATAAGGCCTCCAAGATTTCTTCTTCTTTGAACCCATCCCATGACTGTAAATTGTTCATTTACATGGGATTCTCTTAATTGTCCACACATAATTGTCCTTTTAAGTCCTCTTAATGCTTCTCCCATTTTTTTCTCCTCCAAATTTATATTCATTTTAATTTCTTTTTATAAATTCTAATATTACTTTGAAATTAATAAAGTGTATTTAAAAGGTTCATCTTTTTTGTAACCATTTCCTCTACTCTATTTATGTATTCTCTAACATCTTTAACGTTTCCGTGTCTTTCAATCCTGTTTTCATCTAAAAACACTATTTTCGTTATTGCATCAGCACCACAAGCTATAATAGTTTGTTTTTCTTCAATCATTTGAATATTGTACAAACCTTCTTTTCCTTTCACAGAATATCCTACATTCTCCATGTTTCCAACCATATTTTTTTGCCTATACATATAATATGGTTTCATATTTAATCTTTCAGCTAAATCTACTGTTTTCTCATACATTAAATTTAATTCTTTCTGATCAGCTACCGATAAATTCACATTGTTAATCATATTCTCATGAAGTCTTGACCCTCTTTTTACTGACATGCCATGAACAGTAATACTATCAGGCGAAAGCTTAGTAATATCATCAATAGTTTTTATTATATGATTTATTCCTTCTCCGGGAAGTCCTATAATCATATCCATATTTATATTATCTAGTCCGCGTTCTCTAGCCAAATTAAACTTATCGATTACTTCACTTACGCTATGATTTCTACCAATTAACTTTAAAGTATCATCATTCATAGTCTGAGGATTTATACTTATTCTATCAACCTTATATTTTTTCATGCTTTCAAGTTTACTTAAAGTTATACTATCTGGCCTTCCACATTCTACAGTGAACTCTTTAATTTCACTTTCTTTTACAAAACTATTATATATATCTTGCATAATTTTTTCAAACTGTTCATCATTTACTGACGTAGGAGTTCCTCCACCAAAGTAAACACATTGAATAGCCAAGTTTTTTTTCTTAATATATTTTGCAGTTTCTTCTATTTCATATTTTAAACTACTGAGATATGGTCCTATTACACTTTTACAGCTCTCAATTGGATTAGATGTAAAAGAACAATAAAGACACCTTGTAGGACAGAAGGGCATGCCAATGTATACGCTAATTGTTTTTTGCTCTTTGTTAACTAGCTTTCTTTCTATCTTTGCAATATTTATACATAGCTCAGCTTTATCTCTCCTAGTATAAAAATGCTTATGAAAATAATCTATTATACACTCGTCATCTTTTCCTTCATTCATTAAAGTTAATGCTATTTTACTTGGCCTTATTCCCACTAATGTCCCCCAAGGCATAACTTTACTAGTATACTCTGTAAAATGTTTAAAAATAGCATTTTTTATATTTTCTTTATTGCTTAAATCATTTTCAAAAACATATTCTATACTCTCTTTATCATTCTTTACCGTAAGACTTTGCTCATCAATACTGATGTAAAAATCCCAATTATCTTCTACAAATTCTATATCTAAAGAATTATAAAATATATTGATAGTTTGATATACATCAAGTCTGTATTTCATATCGTTTAATTTTACATTAATTTTCATTATTATTTGCTTATTTAAGCCTCCTTTTAAAATTAAGAAATGGAGATTTCTCTCCATTCCCAGCATAAACTTATAAAAATGGGTTATGAATTCTTTCTCTACCTATGCTGCTTTGTGGTCCATGTCCTGGAAGCACTGTAATTTCATCTGGTAATATCATAAGTTTATTTTTGATACTACTTATAATAGTATCAAAGTCTCCTCCTGCAAGGTCTGTTCGTCCAATAGATCCTGCAAATAGAGTATCACCTGTTAGAACTAAATTTTCTGCTAGAAAACAAACTCCCCCTGGAGTATGCCCTGGAGTACAAAAACATTTTATTTCAATATTTCCTATTTTAAAAATATCGCCTTCATTTAAAAATTTATCTATTTTCCCAATATTACCATATATATACTCACCATTTTTCATCAAATCATAATCTTTTTTGTTAATATATATAGGTACTTTATATCTTTCTTCTAATTGTAGTACAGCTCCAGTGTGATCCATATGCCCGTGAGTCAGTAATATATACTTTACTTTTGCTCCCACTTTTTCAACAGCTTCCATTAAGTCTTCTGCATCTCCACCCGGATCAATTACTGCTGCCTCTTTTGTATCTTCATCAACCAATATAAAACAATTGGCTTCATAAACTCCCGCAGGAATTTTCTTTACTATCATATACTAAACATCCCCTTTTTATATATGCTTTTTCTATCACATAACTAAAAATTTTTCTTACTATCAATCATTATAGTAACAGGTCCATCATTTTCTATTGTCACCTTCATATCAGCACCAAATTTTCCTGTATCAACTTTTGTAACCTGTTCTCTACATTGCTTTACAAATTCCTCATACATTTTTTCTGCTTCTTCACCGCCTAGTGCCTCAATGAAACTAGGACGACGTCCCTTTCTACAATCTCCATATAAAGTAAATTGTGAAACTACTAATAGTTCTCCACCTATATCCATAAGTGACTTGTTGAGTTTTCCATCTTCATCTTCAAATATTCTCAAGTTTAATATCTTGTCTTTCATATAACTTATGTCTTCAGAGTTATCATCTTTAGATATACCTAATAATACATTTAAACCTTTTTGTATTTCTCCAATTAATTCCCCATTAACTTCTACCTTAGAATATTTAACTCTCTGTACTACTGCTCGCATTATAATCACCCCTATAAGCCTTTCATTTAATTAATTCTTTGTTCTATAAACATCAATAACACCCTTGATTTTCTTTATCTTTTTCATAACATCCTTTAAATCTTCAGTATTAGATATTTTTAACTTTATATTTATTTTAGCTATCCCATTTTTAGGCGGCTTAGCATTTACTGCATAAAGTGATGTTTTACTATCACTTATAATCTCCATAGATTCTGCTAATAAACCTTCCCTATCTTCAGCATTAATTTGTATCTCTGCAACAAATGCAGCCCCTTTAGGCCTCCCCCAACTTACTTCAACAAGTTTATTTTCTTCATTTTTTAATAGACTATCTATATTCTTACAGTCTTTTCTATGAATAGAAACACCTCTACCTTTTGTTATATATCCAACAATATCATCTCCAGGTACAGGATTACAGCATTTGGCAAATCTTACAAGTAAATTTGTTTCACCTTTAACAATTATGCCTGGTGACGTACCTTTGTCTTTATTTTCATGATGCTTATTGCTCTTATTTAACTGTTCTTGTATAACTTTCAATTCGTTAGCATCAAGCTTTTCTGTTTTTGAATATAATTCTTTTAGCTTTCCAACTACAGTTGCTGGAACAAGAGCTCCTATGCCAACTGCTGCATATAAATCATCTATAGAATTCATATTATATTTTTTTAATATGTTATCTAAAAACTCACCTTTTGCAATTTCCCCAAAATTGTATCCCTGTTTTTTTGTTTCTTTTTCTAAAGTCTCTTTACCTTTTACTATGTTCTCTTCTCGTTTTGCTTTTTTAAACCATGCTCTTATCTTGCTTTTTGCCTGGTTACTTTTAACCATGCTAAGCCAATCTATACTTGGCCCTTTGGGAGCACTTGAAGCAAGTACTTCAACAATCTCACCAGTTTTAAGAGAATAATCTAAAGGTACCATTTTCCCATTAACTTTCGCCCCTACACATCTGTTACCAATGTCAGTATGAATTCTATATGCAAAATCTATTGGCGTGGATTCATTCGGTAAATTAATTACACTTCCCTTAGGAGTAAATACAAAGACCTCATCAGAAAACAAATCTATTTTGAAACCTTCCATAAATTCTTCAGCATCAGAAGTTTCTCTCTGCCATTCAAGAATTTCCCTTAGCCACGTAAGTTTTTTATCTATGTCTTCAGCATTTTCAACGCCCTCTTTATACTTCCAATGAGCCGCTATACCATACTCTGCCGTTTTATGCATTTCAAAAGTTCTAATCTGTATCTCAAAAGGTTTTCCTTGTGGTCCTATAACTGTAGAATGGAGAGATTGATACATATTAGGCTTTGGCATAGCAATGTAATCTTTAAACCTTCCTGGTATTGGTTTAAAGATAGTATGAACTATTCCTAATGCTGCATAACAATCTTTAACTGTGTCTACGAGTATTCTAAATGCTGTTAAATCAAATATTTGATCAATGGTTTTGTTTTTTTTCACCATTTTTCTGTATACACTGTAGAAATGCTTTGGTCTGCCGTCAATTTCTGCTGGAATTCCTGATTTATCAAGACTTTCTTGAAGCTGGTTTACTACTAATTCTATATAGTTTTCTCTTTCTACTCTCTTTTCAGCTATTTTTCTAACTATAAAATAATACTCGTTTGGATTCATATATCTAAAAGCTAAATCCTCTAGTTCCCACTTAATCTTAAACATACCTAATCTATGAGCAAGTGGCGCATAAATATCAAAGGTTTCTTTTGCCTTTTCTTTTTGCTTTTCTACTGACATATATTTTAAGGTTCTCATATTATGAAGTCTGTCTGCTAGTTTTATAAGTATAACTCTAATGTCTTTAGCCATAGCAAGAAGCATTTTTCTTACATTATCTGCTTGTTGTTCCTCTTTAGTTTTATATTTTATCTTACCAAGTTTAGTTACACCCTCCACAAGATTAGCAACTTCCTCACTAAATTCCTTGCTTACTTCTTCGTAAGTATAATTCGTGTCTTCTATTACATCGTGAAGTAGTCCTGCTGTGATAGCACTAGTATCCATACCCATATCTGCCAATATACCCGCTACTTCTAGTGGATGCATTATGTATGGCTCACCTGATTCTCTTCTTTGATCCTTGTGAGCAGAATAGGCAAGACTATATGCTCTTTGTACCATATCTTTATCTATATTATTACAATTTTTATCAATCTTTTTCATTAATTTTTCCAGCATACTACTACTCCCTTAAAATCAATGGCTGGTCTTATTAACCAGCCATTATTTTTTATTAATATTATATTATATACTGTAGAAACTTGCAATTTTAAATTTAATATACTTATATATTGTATTCTACTAAAGAATTTATATGGTATTTTTTTAATTTTTCTCTTCCTTTTAAATCAGTTAATTCCATTACAAAATTCATAGATACAACTTCTCCACCTACTTGTTCTACAAGTTTTGCAACTGACGATATAGTTCCTCCAGTTGCCAATAAATCGTCGACTATTGCAACCTTTTGTCCTGAATTTATTGCATCTTTATGTATTTCTAACTCATCACTACCATATTCTAAATCATAATTTACACTTATAGTATCATAAGGAAGCTTTCCCTTTTTTCTTACTGGTATAAACCCTACTCCTAATGCATAAGCTACTGGTGCTCCAAATAAAAATCCTCTTGCTTCAGGTCCAACAACTAAGTCTACTTTCTTATCTTTTAGTTTTTCTACTATTTTGTCTATAGTATACTTATACGCTTCACTATCTTGTAATATTGTAGTTACATCCTTAAAACTTATGCCTTCCTTTGGAAATCCTTCTATAACTCTAATTTTTTCCTTAAGATTCACTTCTATTCCCCCTCTAAATAACGTATGCACAATTTTATAAAAGTCATATAGTATTATTGCCACATATTAACTTTTTATAAGATACACAATTCGTTTCCCTTTATTTCATTTTTTAAATACTTTGCTATTTGCTCTGCTCTATCCATATTAGTAGTAGTAAAAAGCTCTATTGCTATTCTTGCATTATCTGCATATCTTCTATTTTTCATTGAAGGTATAATGCTATGAGCTAGCATATACATGTTTTCCTTATTAATTGTAGTTATATTATATACCTTTATCAATGCTTTAAACCCATAATTGTTAGTGTAATTCAAGTGATACATTCCTTGAGTAACCATAAGCTTATTTTCACCTTTTACTAAAGAATATTTTGAAAGAGTTCCAAACATAACTAAATCCAAATATTTATTAATACATTTCATTTGATAGTACATAGATATAGCCTGAGTTAGTTTAAACGTTACTCCAACTGCTGTTAAACTCTTAAAAGGATATTTACAGCCTCCTTGGTTTGGATTTATTATAACAGCTTGTGGTAAAATATCTTTGCACTTATGATAATCTGTTATAATAACATCTATTCCCAGCTCTTTACATAATTCTACTTCATCTACTGAGTTGATACCACACCCTACAGTAATTATTAAACTTGCACCTAAAAAATTTATGTGATTCTTTATAATGTCAGCATTTATACTAAAGTCTTCATCTCTATCGTCTGAAACAAAATATTCAACATCTGCATTTAAATACTTTAAAACAAGAAGTAATAAAGAAACAGATGTTATACAATCCAAATCATAATATCCATAAATTACAATCTTTTCTCTTTCATTTACTGCTTTTATTATTCTCTTTAAGGCTTCTCCCATACCTTTTAACAAGAATGGATCTCTTTTACCTAAAATCCTAGAATAATATATATTTCTTTCGTGTTTCTCCATCATATAATCCTCCAAAATTATCGAAAGCATATATATTATATATGATATTGTCGCTTTTTACAATTACTTTATAAATAGATTATCAACAAATAAAAAACCTAGAGTAACTTAAACCCTAGATTTTTTATGTTATCACAACTAGTTATATTCTTTTAATATTACTTTGCAGTATTCAATGCTCTTCTTTTCTTATTTGCTGCCATCTTTTTAAACACTACCCATAATGGACTGGCAATAAATATTGATGAATAACATCCTGATACAATTCCAACTAATAGTGGCTTGGAGAAGTTTCTTATGGATGGTACAAAAACAAATACTGCTGTCAAAGTAATTAAAACAGTTAAAACTGTATTTATTGATCTTGCAATAGTTTGAGTTATACTTGCATCAGCTAGAGTAACTACATCCACTCTTCTCATGTATTTTTGATTTTCTCTTATTCTGTCAAACACAACTATAGTATCACTCATAGAGTATCCTATAACTGTAAGCATGGCAGCTATGAAACTAGAGTCTACTGGTATTCTAAATATAGAATACACAGTTAACATGATAAGAACATCATGCACAAGTGCACAAATGGCAGCAAAGCCGAATTTAAATTCAAATCTCATTCCTATATAAACTAATATGATTATATTGGCGATAATTATTGCTTGTATAGCCTTGACTCTTGTTTCTGTTCCTATTGAAGAACCTATGCTTTCCTGATTTGTTAAATTGCTATCCTTATACTTTGTCTTAATTTCTTTAGTTATCTCACTTATGCTATTTTGTGTTAAATCACTACTCTTTATTTCAACAGATGTATTATTAACTTTATTCGTTTGGAAATCTTTACTATATTTCTTGATTATCTGATCAACATCTTCTTTATTAAAGTCTTTTCCCATACTTATGTCAACAACAGTACCACCCTTAAAATCTATTCCATATTCTAGTCCTCGGGTAAATAGTGATCCTAAACCTATAACTATTATAATAAGCGATATGGCAAACCAAATTTTACGTCGTTCAACAATTTTAAGCATACTATACTACCCCCTTCCTGTAATCGTGCACTCCGAAGGTACCTATAGCCCATTTATTATTAAGCCAACCCATATTTGCAGCAAGTTTCACTAAGAATCTTGTCACTACAATTGCAGTAAACATACTTATTACTACACCAATAATTAAAGTAAGTGCAAATCCTTTTACAGTACCTGATCCTAATGAGTATAATATTATACCTGAAATTATGGTAGTTGTATTTGAATCAATTATTGATGATAAAGCTCTGTTAAAACCAGTATCAATAGATGATTTAACTGACTTACCACTTTTTAATTCTTCTTTTATTCTCTCAAATATAAGCACATTTGCATCAACAGCCATACCAACAGTAAGAAGAAATGCTGCTATACCAGATAGAGTTAAAGTAGCATTAATATTAGCAAAGGTAGCAAGTACTATGTATACAAATAAAATTAAGGCTATATCCGCTAAAAGCCCTGGAATTCTATAGTATAAAAGCATAAATAGCAATACTATTCCTATACCAACTTCACCAGCTAATATACTTAGCGGAAGTGCATTAGCACCTAGTGATGCTCCTACAACTTTGCTTTCCACATTTTTAACTGTAACTGGCAATGCTCCAGAGTTAATTATATTTGCTTCTCTTTTTGCTTCTTCTATAGTTTTGCTTCCGTTAATTACAGCTTTACCATCTGTTATATGCGCTCCGACACTTGGAGCTGTAAGCACTTGATCATCCATGGTAATACTTATAACTTGACCCATAAATTTCTGAGTAGCATCAGCAAATTTCTTTGTTCCAGCATCATTCAATTCAAGGCCTATCGTCGCTTTACCATCCTGATCATAATAAGCTGTAGCTTTTTTAACATCTTTACCTGTAAGAATAACGCTCTTATCAGGTCCTACAAACTTTAATTCACCAGTTTTAGCGACACCATCTACTACCTCTTTAGCATCAAATTTTCCTGGCACTTCTATTCTTATTCTCTTCTGTCCTTCTTTTGTTACAACTGTTTCGCTTACACCCATCTTGTTAACTCTCATTGATAAAAGTTCAACAGTTTTGTCTAAAGTTTCTTTATCAACTTTGTCTCCTTGAATTTCTTCTAGAATAGAAACTCCGCCTTGAAGGTCAAGTCCTTTATTTATAACCTCACTAAAAGGCTTTAGTCTATAGTCTCCTATTGTAACTCCATAAACGCCAGAATAGGCTAAAAAACCTATTAGAAGTATAGATAGGAAAAACAAAATTGCACTTTTCCCTTTACTTTTCATTTTCATCCTCCTTTGTTAATAAACGGGCATTATATATTTACATGTATTTACATTAGCCATTATATTACTTATAAAGCCACCAGTCAATATATAGAAATACAACTATACTGTAATAAACAACCTGTTTTTCAAAAACAATGTAGTGCTATTCCTGCATTGTCTGAGCTTTTAGTGCAATTGCACATTCTATCCTCTTCTTTTGCATCTTGCACCCTAGATGATAAGGTATACTCATATCACCATTAAAGTTATAATTGTTTGCTTGGCATCCTCCACTGCAATAGAACCTTGCCCAACATTCTCTGCATTCTGGTTTATTATATATATGTGCAGATTTAAACTTGTTAGCTATTGCTTTATTTAAATCACTGCTCTCAATATCTCCCATTTTAAAGTCATTATTACCTATAAACTGATGGCAAGGATATACATCTCCATCTGGAGTTATAGCCACATATTCATGACCTGCTCCGCAACCAGATATTCTCTTATAAACGCAAGGTCCACCTTGTAAATCTATGTTAAAATGATAGAATTTAAATTCTCTTCCTTCTCTGCATCGTTTTAACATCTCTTCATAAAGTTTATCATACTGCTCAAATATCATTGGAAGATCTTCTTCTCTTAACGATAAAGGATTATCATCAGGTAAAACTACTGGTTCTACTGAAATTTCATCAAACCCTTCTTCAGCTAAATGTTTAATGTCTTCAAAAAAGTCAGTATTTTCTCTTGTAAATGTTCCTCTTGCATAATACTGTTTTGACTTGTCTCTCATCTCTACCATTTTTTTGATCTTAGGCATTATTGCATTATAAGATCCACTACCATCTACTCTAACTCTAACTTTATCATTTACTTCTTTTCTTCCATCAATACTTAGTACTATATTTCCCATATTCTTATCTAAATAATCCATTATTTCATCATTTAATAAAGTTGCATTGGTTGTCATCGTAAATCTTATACTTTTATTATGAATTTTTCCCTGCTCTTTTCCATATTCCACAACTTCTTTTATAAGATTAAATGCCATCAATGGTTCTCCACCAAATAAATCTATCTCAATATTTTTTCTAGGTCCAGATTTTTCTATGACAAAATCAATAGCCTTTTTTCCTACCTCTGGTGCCATTATCTTTCTGCAACCTTTGTATTCTCCTTCATCTGCAAAACAATATTTGCATCTTAAATTGCAATCATGCACTATATTTAAGCATAATGCTTTAATAAAAGAAGGTGCTTCGTCGCTGCTTAAAGCTATGTTTTCATATAAATCCTTTGAATATAAAACTCCCTCTTTTATTAATTCCTCTATTTCATTATAGGCTTCCTCTATATCTTCTACCGAATGCTTGTCTTTGTATTTATCAATCAATTCTCTTTTTTCTTTAAGTCCGTCTTCATCTAAAATATCATATACTAATTCATCTACTATATGTACTGCTCCAGAGTTTACATCTACTAAATAATATTCCCCACCCTGGATAAACTTATGAATATCTGCCAACTTTTTTTCCTCCCTAAATAAATAGTACCAATTATTTTATAAATGTTCACTTAAATTTAAAGCAGTAACATAAATGTTACTGCTTTAATTTATGTTAATTTTCACAAGCTAAGTTAGCTACTGTGCAAGAAGTTTTACATGCTGATTGGCATGAATTAGCACACTCTTTGCATCCTGGCTTCTTTAAGCTGTCTTTTATATTTGTTTTGTTTATAGTTTTTATATGTTTCATATAAAATTCCTCCATTCATAAAGTTTTCCGTTTGATTATAACACAAACTTTTAGCAAAATAAAGCTAATTAATAAACAAGTGTTTAATATTGACATTTCCTTAAAGGTTTATTCCAAGCATTCCTGACAACATTCCAACTATCATCCCAAGTGAAAATCTCTCTATTCTGTTAACTCCTATTACAGCCGAATTACCTGAAATTACTGACACCAGATAAATGATTAGAAAATATAGGATTGTAACTATAATTCCTATAAGCCAGCCTCTTCTTTTTACTTTTTTTACTGCATATACAGATCCATACATTATGCTGACTAATGTTGTAATTAAATAAAAGGCTGAACTTACTTTTTCATTAACATCCGTAAACGTCATTATTACTGCAAAAATTAAAAGTAATGCTACTGTTAAAATAAATCCCCTAAGTACCCCTTCCGCAGCAGGAAGGTAGCTAATGTCTCTTTCCATTTTAAAACACCTCCCATCTAATAGTATCTATGTAGAAAGAAGATGTTTTATGATTAAAATTTAAGCTTTTTTAGTAT
Source organism: Clostridium thailandense (assembly GCF_019207025.1). Lineage (GTDB taxonomy): Bacteria > Bacillota > Clostridia > Clostridiales > Clostridiaceae > Clostridium_AM > Clostridium_AM thailandense. The sequence goes on from NZ_JAEEGC010000118.1 coordinate 28,849, forward strand.
CTGCCTTTTTTTCTGAACTATTATTTGTTTCAAGTTCTGAAAGCAAAGTTAATACTCCTGTTTTATCTAGCTTTATTCTAATCTTATCTGGACCAGTTTGAAGTATTATAAAGTTATCTTGTATGTTTATTATCTTTCCTATTATTCCACCTTTTGTCATAACTTCATCATTGACCTTAAGGCTATCAAGCATTCCTCTATACTTCTTTTTTCTCTTATTTTCTGGAACTATTATTATTAAATAAACAAAAGCCATCATAATTACTAGCGGAGCAAATCTCAACAAAGTTGAAATATTCATTTAATTCACCTCCTTTTTTCAGATAAATCTCTAGCTTAAATACTTTTTGGGATAAAGATACTTTAAGCAATAGATTTTAATACCTATTTAATTATATAAATTTCTAGATATTCATCTTAAAATCCTTTATTATATGTGATTTTCAAGAATAATAGTTATTTTATTTTCTATATATTATTAAGCTCTCCCACCCCACTGCTCTAGCTTCTGTTTTTTATATTCTGCAAAATAATCACCATCAATAGCATTCCTTATTTCTTTCATAAGATTGTTATAGAAATAAAGATTATGCAAAACACAAAGTCTCATAGCAAGCATTTCTTTTGCCTTAAACAAATGCCTTATGTAAGCTCTTGAATAGTGTCTACATGTAGGACACTGACAGCCTTCATCTATTGGATTGCTATCAAGCTCAAATTTAGCATTCATTAAATTAATTTTGCCTTCTTTTGTGAAAACATGACCATGTCTTCCGTTCCTTGCTGGAAGTACACAATCAAAAAAATCTACTCCGCGTTCTACTGCCTCTAGTATATTGCTTGGTATTCCAACACCCATTAAATATATAGGTTTATCTTCTGGAAGGTGTGGAACTACAGAATCTATAATTCTATACATTTCTTCATGAGTTTCACCAACTGCTAGACCTCCTATTGCATATCCATCAAGATTCATCTGTGTTATTTCCTTGGCATGTTCTATCCTTATATCTTCATAGACACCACCTTGATTTATACCAAAAAGCATCTGCTTTTTATTAATAGTATCTGGGAGTGAATTTAATCTATCCATTTCATCTTTACATCTTTGAAGCCATCTTGTCGTCCTAGCTACAGATTTTTCAACATAGTCTCTTGGAGATGGATTAGGTATACATTCATCAAAGGCCATAGCTATAGTTGAGGCCAAGTTGCTTTGTATCTTCATACTCTCCTCTGGACCCATAAATATTCTTTTTCCATCTATATGTGAATTAAAGTACACACCCTCTTCTTTGATTTTTCTCATTTGAGATAAAGAAAACACTTGAAATCCACCTGAGTCTGTTAATATAGGTCTATCCCAGTTCATGAATTTATGCAATCCACCCATTTTGCTAACTACTTCATCACCTGGTCTCAAGTGAAGATGATATGTATTAGAAAGCTCAACTTGACATCCTATTTCTTTTAAATCCATACTAGATACAGCACCCTTTATAGCTGCTAAAGTTCCAACATTCATAAATACTGGTGTCTGCACTGTTCCATGAGGTGTAGTAAACTGACCTCTTCTAGCATTTCCAGACTTCTTTAGTAACTTATACATTTAAACACTCCTTTTAGATATTATTACTTAATAAACATAGCATCTCCAAAACTAAAAAATCTATATTTATCCTTAACTGCCATTTCATAAGCATTCATTGTATTACTTTTTCCAGCTAAAGCACTTACTAACATTATTAAAGTAGATTGTGGAAGATGAAAATTAGTAATAAGATTATCAACTACCTTGTACTTATATCCCGGGTATATAAATATATCCGTCCATCCTGATTGTTCTCTTACTCTCCCATTCTCATCACCTATAGTTTCTAACGTTCTACTGGACGTAGTTCCTACAGCTATTACTCTCTTTCCATTTTCTTTAGCACTATTTATTAAGTCTGCCGTTTCTTTGGACATACTGTAATATTCTGAGTGCATATTGTGTTCCTCTATATTTTCAACTTTAACAGGTCTGAAGGTTCCAAGCCCTACATGTAATGTTAAAAATGCTAGTCTAACACCCTTTTCTTTAATTTTTTCTAAAAGTTTCTCTGTAAAATGCAATCCAGCAGTAGGTGCAGCTGCAGATCCTTGTTCTTTTGAATACACAGTTTGATACATTTCCTTATCTTCTAATTTTTCTTTTATATAGGGAGGCAAAGGCATTTGTCCTAATTTATCAAGAACCTCTTCAAATATACCTTCATATTCAAATTTAACTATTCTGTTCCCTTCTTCTCCTATTCCTATAACTTCTGCCCTAAGTTCTCTATTACCAAACATAAACTTCGCTCCAATTTGAGCTCTCTTACCTGGCTTAACTAAAGTTTCCCAACTATCAGCATCAATTCTTTTTAATAGTAGAAACTCCATCTTGCCACCAGTATCTTCCTTTTCACCAATAAGTCTTGCTGGAAGCACTCTTGTATCATTTAAAACAAGACAATCTCCACTATCTAAGTATTCAATTATATCTCTGAATATCTTATGTTCAATCTCTCCTGTCTTTTTATCTAATACCATTAGTCTTGCTTCATCTCTCTTTTCGATTGGATGTTGAGCAATTAACTCTTCTGGTAAATAAAAATCAAAATCTGTAACTTTCAAATTTTTCATCCTCCATTTCACTCATCCTGTGTAATTATAAAAGTTCTTTTAATCAATATTTTCTTTATTGTCAAAAACAGAAAATTGATTCCCTGATTTATTATTAATATTAGAAGACTTTCTAATCCTATTCAAATGTTTGTAGGCAATGTCTGAAACTACTCTTCCCCTTGGTGTTCTAATTATAAAACCTTTTTGAAGAAGATAAGGTTCGTATACATCTTGTATTGTATCAAGCTCCTCACCAACAAAATAAGATAAAGTTTCTATCCCTACTGGTCCTCCATTGAAATTATCGATTATAGCGGTTAAAATTTTATTATCTATACTATCGAACCCTTCTTTATCTACATCTAACAATTCTAAGGCTTCTCTTGCAATACTTAAATCTACAGTTCCATTTCCTTTAACCTCTGAATAATCCCTAACCCTCTTTAACAATCTGTTCGCTATTCTTGGAGTTCCTCTAGACCTTTTCCCTATTTCAATCGCTGCTTCACTATGTATTTCTACATTAAGTATTTTTCCAGATCTCACTATAATTTCTTTTAACTCGTCATCTTCATAATATTCCATCGGGCATAACACCCCAAATCTATCTCTTAGTGGCGACGTCAAAAGTCCAACCCTAGTCGTTGCTCCGATTAAGGTAAACTTAGCTAAATCAAGTCTTATAGATTTTGCTGATGCTCCTTTTCCTATTATAATATCTAGAGAATAATCTTCCATTGCAGGATATAAGATTTCTTCAACATTTCTGTTTAATCTATGTATCTCATCTATAAACAGCACATCATTATCATTTAAACTCGTAAGAATCGCTGCTAGATCTCCTGCCCTTTCAATAGCAGGTCCAGATGTAACCTTTAAAGTTCCTCCCATTTCCACAGCTATTATATTAGCTAAGGTAGTTTTTCCGAGTCCAGGAGGTCCGTAAAGCAATACATGATCCAATGCTTCTTTTCTTTTTTTAGCTGCTTCTATAAATATTTTCAACTTCTCTTTTACTTTTTTTTGTCCAATATATTCGTTAATTCTTTTAGGTCTTAAACTATATTCATTATCTTTATCTTCCTCTATATTTGCAGGTGTTACAATCCTACTTTCCATAAGCTATCCCACCATTTCTAACTCATCAAAAATTTTAATGAATTTTTTATTATACTTTCTAAAGAATCTCTCTTATCGACAGCTTCTAAAGCTTTTTGTGCTTCTTTTTCCGAATATCCCAATGCAACAAGTGCTTCTAGTGCCTCTGAAACATTCTCCTTTTTTTCTTCTATATTATCTTCCATGTTCTCTATAGATACGAGTTCATCTGTCTTTATTTTATCTTTAAGTTCCAATATAATTCTTTGTGCCATCTTTTTCCCTATACCTGGAGCCTTTATTATAGTTTTTTCGTCTCCAGACAGAATAGCATACTTCAAATTATTTACATTGCTTATAGATAACAATGAAAGTGCTGCCTTAGCACCCACTCCATTTATGGTTAAAAATAATTTAAACATATTAAGTTCTTCTCTAGTTAGAAATCCATACAATCCAATAAAGTCTTCTCTTACAATTTGTTGAAGATAAATCAGAACTTCCTCTCCATTTTTGGGGAGCTTTGCTAAAGTACTTCCTGAAGTATATATCTTATATCCCACTCCATTATTTTCAATTACTATGTAATCTCTGTACATTCCCTCATAAATTCCTTTTATATATTCATACATAGTATTTCCTCCAAAATTTAAATAAATATGAAACTCCTTCTCCTGCCGTCAAATGAGTAAGCGATCATCTCAAAATCATAGATTTTAGATGCCTGCTTATATTACTTTACCATTTAACTAAGTTTAATTCAAGTAAACAAAAAAACCTTAAAGACTATTATTCGTAGTCCTCAAGGCGTGCTTCTGCATCTTCCCGAGTATCACATTGAAAATATTTATCACCTTTATTTAAAAGTTGAATATCTGCTTGCTTTAATTTATCAATTTTAATATCTGTTATATCTCTTTTTTCATTTTCTATAAACATATTACCATCTTTGTCAGTTTTATAGATAGCAACATATCCATCTTTTATGCCTAGTACATATTTATTTGGAGCATAGCTATCAACCTTTTTCATTAAAACAACTTGAGAAGAATTTATGCTTTGTACCTCATATCCATCATTCTTGTATATTGCTTCAACATCATCTTTCTTCTTTCCAGCTAAACTTCCAACTGATTCTTCTTTTTCGACAATAACATCTCCACTCTTGCTATACTGAACTTTAAATAATATAGTAGAATCACGCGCAACTATTAAATCATTATTAGAGTTCGTAGCTAAGCTCCCCATCTCTTTATCTTTATTACTACTATTCATTTTATAATTATTATTCCTGATACCTATAGTTTTTAGTTTATTTATACATATATAATAGCTTAGACTAAATATTGAAATAGTTAAAAATACTAATAAAAAAGTTCTTTTTTTCCTCTTATCCATAATATCCCTCCTAGTGAACATTATGGACAATTATTCTTTTATTATTCACATTTCTTACATTTAATATCAAATTTAGCTTTAAAAATATTATAGTAATAAAAACATTCATTAATGAAACAATAAATATATAATATCATTAACATATTGGAGGTATACATATGAAACAAAAATATTCAGTAATAATTGAAGATAAAAAAAGTTCCTGCACTGTTAAACAAGTAAGCCAAAACACCTATGATCAAATACACAATATGATAAAAAATGGTGCTGATGACATGAAAATACTGAATAGTCTTACAGAAATAACTACCACTGAAGATAACATCGTATTAAGTGGAGTTAGTACAAATGAGGCTATAGGCTATGTTTCTGATTCAGGTCAAAATTATGTTATAGTACATTCAATATAAGTTTGATTTATAAACAAGGAGTTGTCGCACTATAAAAAAACACACCAGAAAGTTAACTTTCAGCGGTTCTTATATATAGTTCGGCAGCCCCTTTCCTCTCAATATAATAATCCCAATAATGATCTCAATTTTATCGTCTTTTTTCTATAATTATATACATAGTCTATTTATGAAACTTTGCTAGACTAGTTAATTCATTTGATATAACCGCAACTTCATGTAAACTTACATTAACTTCCTCAATAGCTGCTGATTGCTTCTCAGTAGTTTCTAATGTTGAATTTGATGTTTCAACTGTTTTATCCACAGAATCTTGTATTTTATTAGTAAGTTCTGATATTTTCAAGGCTGTATTCTTTGAGTTTTCCGATAGTTTTCTTATTTCTGCTGCAACTACTCCAAATCCTCTTCCTGCATCACCAGCCCTTGCTGCTTCTATTGCAGCATTTAACCCTAACATTTTTGTCTGATCCGCAATACTTTTTATTGAATCTAATATGGAATTAATTTCTACAGATATTTTTTTCACATTAATAATTTCTTTACTTAAAGCATGTTGATTGTTTATAACATTAACTGACCCTGCCGCCAATTCTTCCATTTTTGATGAAATCTGGCTAAAACTTTCTGATAACACCTGTGATGTATTTTTTAATTTTAATTCCTCATATCCTATTCTTGAAAGTGAGTTTGCGACAATATATAAAACTTCTGCGGCTGCCTTTATGTTTTTTTCTGTTGTAACCTTTACTTTGTTTACTGCCTTTATATATCCATCTTCACTAACACCTATTTCTTTTGCAGTTTTTCTATATATTGCTTCATCTGGAGAAGATGTCAAGATTTGTCCACCTAGAATTGTTCCGATTTGTTTTCCATTGACTATTATTGGAGCTGCAAAATCTATTAGACCCGCATGGCAAGTATAAACGTATGGCTTTCCTGTTCTTGTAGCCTCTTCTCCACCTCTTTTATGTGACTGTGCGCACCTATTATCACCTATCTTAGTAGAATGAGTAAAATCCATACAAAAGCTTGTATATGAACTTGGTTTAGTTACAGGATTACCATGGGTGTCTACAGTCACACTTGCTATATCCATGCTTTCTGCAAAATTGTCTTGAAATCTTTGCAGCACATCAATATCGATAAGATCTTTTATTTCAAGTGAATCTATATCAATATTATTACTATCAACAACTTTTAACATAAAATTTCCCCCAATATAAACTTATTTTTATGCACCATAATTTTCAGGTTACTAATTTATAGTATGCATATTTCCTAGTTTCAACATTTCTAAACAATAAATTAATATTATATATTTCGTTTGGATACAATACTACTTTAGTTTGCAGTTTATTTTTCTTTTAAATCTAAATATCGAAATTATACACATAATAATAATACCCTTAAATGCGGGTAAATCTATACACACACTTAAAGGTATTATTATAAAAAACATATATATTTATATATTATTATATCTAGACCCGAAAACTATTAATACATACTAGCCTTCAAATCCTTCTGGG
>NZ_JAEEGC010000119.1 GCF_019207025.1 Clostridium thailandense
AAACATTGCTTCCTTACCAGAGCTTGCTCTAAAATACTTAACCTCCGGACTATCTATTTTGTCTCCGCCTTTGTCCTTTTTTCTTACAGAATTTATAGCTATGGCTTCTTCCTCTTTATTTGAAGGAAAATAAAGCTTTACACTATCCTGTGCCTCCGGCATGCAGTACCAGCCACCGTTTCCTCCTCCAGCGTAAAGCGTGGAATATAAAAACCAGCAATAATCACTATTTCCATAATCCTTGTCTACATCAAGATTAACTTTAACATTGTTTGCTTTAACCTCTACAACTTTTCCTTCCAAAGATAACCCCTTTAGTTCATCATTCAATATTAATTTTTGACTTAAGCCTTTCTCAGAAACTAAAGTATAATCATACTTTAAGGTACTGTCCTCCATAAAAGCGGTTACTTCTGAAACATACAGCTGCTTGTCTTTAAACTTTAATTTGTCACCTATATTAAAATACTCATTTGTTTCAACTTTGAAATATATGAAATCTGTCTCTTCTATATAAGAAATGAAGTTTTGTGAAAAGCTCATGTAATTTGATATATCTTTTCTTATGCTGTAATGAAAATTATTAAGCTCCCCCTTATCTTCTCCTTCTGGTATTCCAAACCAAATTTTAGGTTTAGGAGAAGTACTGTCTGCTACTACAGCTGTATTAAAATTTGAAGCCATTCTTTTTAAAAACTGCCAGTCTGTTTCGTTGTACTGTATTTTAAACTTCTCCAGCTTCTTCCCCTTAGAAGCTGTATCTATAGAATCTGCACCTTCATGACTTGACATTACTTTTTTTACAAGCTCTTCATAGCTCATATCACTTTTTTGAAAGGATCTGCTTTTAAGAGTTATATCCATTTCATAGCTGTGAGATATTCCTTCTACTTCCATGTAATATATATCCCTTACTGCCTTTATTTCAACATGAGTTACAGTGCCCTTAAATAATGTCCTTACTGCAGAATTATTTTCTAATTTCTTTACCTCTATTTCCTTTTTTAAATCCGTCATTTCTATATAACTTGCTTTTTCTTCTTCAGAAATTATTCCTGTAAAAAATATAGTTCCATGATCATTTATCTTTTTTATTATTTTTAAATTCGTTAAAGTTTTAAGCTCATAAGGGGCTACCAATTGTATATCACCATAAGTTGTGACCTTATTTGCATCCACTAAACTCCCCTCCTCTTAATTAAACTTGTTGACCATCATCTGAAATAGTTATTTTCCCACACCATATACACATTGTAGTTGAATTATCTAATAAAGCAGGACATCCTTCTATTAAAGTATTTTCTTTTCCATTAATCCAGGGCATTGTAATAACTGGAGTACATATTTTTTGTGGTCTTCCCTTATCATCTGTTCCTATTACTGGTGCAGGATTTGAAGGACTGCTGCACTTTTTAAAAGTCATTATATTTACCATAGGTTTAAAATCTCCGGTATTTGCCTGCAGCTGACCATTAGTATAGGTCTCCCGACCTGGCGATACTTTAAAAATACTCTCTTCGCTGCCAAAACTACATTGCAAGGTTGCACCATCAACCACATAGATTTTATCCATATCTATTCACCCTTTCTAACTTCTTTTTCTACCCTTTCTAATTTAATCCCCGTAAAGTCTCGCCTTAATATGCTTTCTGCTAAATCCAAACTTATCATTATGAAATTTTCAAGTATGCCATCCACCTTGAAAATTTTCGTAAAACCAATCTTAGTCTCGTCTATTACAAGTCTTTTTAAGGTACCATCTTTATTAAATTCGGCTTTTGGCGAAAGACATTCTACAGCTTGAGGAATCATTATCCAATATAAATCCTGCCTCATTCTTTTAATATCTGCAAGTACTGCCGGTTTTAGGAATATATCTTCCTGAAACTTTTCAAAAATATATTTTAACTTATCTGATATTAAGGGCGTTTGTCCTTCTATATAATCTACATATTCATTTTCTTTTTTTTCCTTTATGTAAAATTGTACAGGCATTTCGTCTTCAACTTTTGTATCTATATTTTTATCTATTTCTTTAGATACTCCAATCGGTTCTACAGAATTTAAAACTCTTTTATCCTGGCAAATAATAAAATACTCCATTTTTTATACTCCCTCTATAATCTTTAAATTTCTTTAATATACTCACTTATTCTTAGATTTTTAAAATTGACAAAGCGAAGCTTTTGGATAGTACTCTTAAATTTAAAATATTTTGGAATTAATAGGGCGATCTAAACAGACATGCGTAGCATTTGGTAATTTATGTCTGCCTTGGATCTCCACAATACTCAAGGTGGTCTACCCTCCCATGTCTCGCAGGATCATTGTCCCTAAATTCCTTCGTTCAACCTATCCATGAGGTGGAGGTCAGTTATGCTCCTTGACGGGGTCTATGCCCTAATGGAAAAAATATCAACCTGACTTCTCCTAGCTTCTTTTTTTCAAAGATCTATAATCTAAAAATCTGTGGATAATTTATAATTAAACTATAAAATAGTTATAAACAATTATTAAGCTACTTTACCTGTAACTTCTGGATGTTTAATATCATTAATTAGTTTCTGTGGATTATAAGCAACACCTTTTATTCCTATTGCATAAAGAACTCTTATGAGTTTACAGCACAATGCTATAAGTGATTGTTTTTTCTTTAAAGGATTATTAGTACGTGTTGTATAATATTGATGCAGTGACTTAAATTCCTTGTTCTTTTCCACCATAGGCATTATAGCCTTAAATAGTAATGCTCTAAGTTTTCGCCTTCCTCTTTTAGTTATAGTCGTTTGACCTTTGTGTTTACCAGAACTATATTCTTTTAGAGTTAAACCAGCAAGTTTTTGAATCTGACGTGGATGTGCATACTGTGCCAGTTCACAAACCTCAGATAAGAAGCCTGCAACAGTTACAAGCCCAAGACCTGGTATTAACATCATTTCTTTAGTTCCTGGTATTTCACTTAATATAACTTCAACTTTAACCATTAAATCCTCTAACTTAAGCATTACAGTATCATATTTATCTAAAAGATAATGCAACTCATATTCAGCCATTACAATACCTTCTGTTACACCTATTGATATTTTAGCTTTTTCCACAAGTAATTGAGCACGTTTAACGCCTACGCCTCTTTTAACTTTAGTTTTCCACAACCTTAAAATATCATCTGTATTCATATTAGCTATTTTAGATGGTGTGGATAAGTGTTTTAGTGTTAATAATGCAGCTTTACCTTCCCAAGATGAAAATACATCTTTAAACTCAGGAAAATATATATCAAGCCAACGAACAATTCTTACCTTCGTGCTATTTACTTCTTTTATTAACACCTCTCTAAGGTACATAGCGCTTCTTAAATCAGCATATACACCTTGTGGCATATTAGGTTCTGCAAACCTGCCATCTTTAACAAGTTGAGCTATGACTCTAGCATCCTTCGGATCATTTTTAGTTGGAGAGTTATCATCAAGCTCTTTACTCTTCTTAACATGCATAGGATTAACAATAGCTATCTTAATTCCTTTTTGTCTAATAAATTTTGCTAAACAAAACCAATAGTGTCCTGTAGGCTCCATACCTACAATTATATTGTCCTTAGAGTGCTCCGCACATAATTTAGTGAACCAATTGAAAAATTCATAAAAACCTTTGTTACTGTTAGCGAAGCTAAGAGTTTTACCATACTCAATTCCTCTAAAATCCTGCGCTCTTGCAACATGCTTTTCTTTTGCAATATCAACACCAACAATTAAAGTTTGTTCATTTATTTGCATTATTCTTTTGTTTTGGTTATAATTCATTTTAGGTACCTCCAATGATAGTCTTATTTAATTAGGGATAAACTTTGCAAAGTATTATACCCTGTATTCTATCAGGAGGTGCTTTTTTTATCCACTTTTAAATTTTTTCATTACAGGAATGCTCCTTGTTTAACTAACATTTTCTTTTTTACCTTTATCCTCTTTGTATATTACTTCACTTGTTCCTCTATATTCACCAGATCTTACTTCCAATACCTCATCTAGCAGTATATCTTCAAATTCCTTTAATCTCACTGCCTTTTCCACTGCATATTTTGCTACAGCTGCAAGAATCTTATTATAAACTTCTAGCTGCCTTAACTTTATTTTATCTATATCTGCCTTTGTTATTTTGTTCATGTATAATACTCTTTTTTCCTCTAACTCGTCTTCTAGCTCATCTAAAAATTTAAATATCCATTTAACATCATACTTAACGCTGCAGTTTTCTTCATCGAAATACCAATAGGTATCAAAAGCATGTACTACATATTCATACTTTTTTTCCATTATGTTAGTTCTTAACATAGAATATTGTATGTAACCTATATTTCCTTTTTCTCCTTTTAACTGACAGTCTTTTATTTTTAAACATATCTGCTTAAAGGATTCTATAAATGAATTTATTATTTTTTCTTTATTAGCTAAGTAATATTCTTCTATACGCTTAAACTTTTCAATGCTTTTAGTCTGCACATAGTTTTCATCAAAATGCTTTAAGGCTTCATCCCGTGTCATACCCTAATCTCCTTTCTGATAGCTCCAATAGCTGCCTTTCTATGCATTTTCTCTCCTTGTTTCAAACCTTTTAAGCTCTAATAACCTTTGTTCCTGCTATAATTTGATGAGTTATTTTATATTTGATTCTTCTATATCTTTTATTAACTTGTTACATGTATCAGTATCGCCTTGATTATAAAACATTATTTCTTCATCTTTTACCCTATAACTTCCTTGCTTTTCCTCCATAAACGCGAGATACTTATCTACTCTACCCTCAAGTTCCTTTGAATTCTTCACAAGCTTGATGCTTTTGTCATAATGTTCTTTCCTTATAAGGTTGTATGTATCTAATAATCTTTTTTCAAACTCTGTATTTAAACGTTTTACATTTTCAAGCTTCTTATCAGTATTAGTTTTATTATTATTTATATCTGTTTCATATTTCCTAAAATGTCCTTCCAATTCTTTTAAATTTTTTCTAGTCTCCTTAATTTTATCTACACTCCCTAAAACCTCTATTGAGTTTATAGATTTTAAAAGCTCATCCTTATATAATTTTTCTTTAGTTTCATTAAGAAGACTTTTATCTCTAGAATAAATTTGATTTATATCTTCACTTATAATACTCATCAATGGAGTAATTTTTCCATACTGATTTTCTTCTATTTTGCTTGTACCATTGTCTGACATTTCTAATACATATTCATATGCGTTTAGTTCTTTAGAATTCTCTATTACTGCTGCAGTAAAATTACCTATTGAAAATAATAGAACTATAATAGAGAATCCAAATAAACCTACTTTTTTCTTCCCCTTACGACCTGCTTTATTTATTAAGAAGCAAATAACTAAACTGATTACTGCAATTCCTATTGAAATCCCCGCTGCATAACCCAAATTATATACATTATTTTCTCTACGTTGAGTATTTACAGGATAAGATAAAAATACTGCTAATATGATAAATATAAAGGATAAAATTTTTAAAGTAATTTCTTTTCCTCTGCCTCTTTTAGTTTTAAAATCTGGTTCTACATTAGGTAAATTATTATTAAAATTTTCTTCCAATTAAGTCTGCCTCCTTCTCTAATCAACAATGATTCTAGCTTGTCTATTCTGCCTATTTTGAACCTTTCTCCTTACTCCACTTTCCACTTCCCTAACTATCTGGCAGAGATACTTATATATCTGCATATTAGAATAGTTGCTGTATTCTACTCCAAGCCTGTTTGAAATATAAAAATTTACTATTTCTCTATCAATATGACTTTGGTTCATGCACTGCATTGCAAAAGCTATATCATAGGGATTGTCCACTCTATTTTTAAAAACTGTTCCGGCAAAGTATCTTAATATGTCAGGATGTATTGTACTTTTATTAATTCCCGAATACTCTGCATTTATAAGATTTAAAGTATTGTATTCTGTGGAAAAGTCATAAAAATCTGTATAGTCCTGTCTCAGCTTTGCTTTTTCCTTCAGCTTAAACCTTCCAAGCTCCAGTTCATCTCTTTCTATATTTTCGCTTTCATCTATAAATACCTCTGCAGTATTTATGGTAAAATCGCTGTTTAATGCACCATCTAAAAACCTTACCTTTATTATTGCTTCTTTATTTGTTGCATAATATGGAATACTTATTTCTTTTTCAAGCATATATATCTTATTATCAAATTTAATTATTCCTTTTGTTACTGTAATATCTTTTTCCCCTACTATTAGATCTACTCCAGAGATTATCCCCTTTGAAAAATCCTTAAAGTAAATGTCTAAAAAGTTTCTTGGATAATCTCTTAGATTGTCCAGCATCTCTTTTTTTAAAATCCTTCCCTTATCAAAATTAGGAAATATGTTAACAAACAATTTTATTCCTCCAAACATTTAGCTTATAAATTAAAAGAGAAAGCCTCATTTTATTTATTTTTCAATTGTTTGCTTAGTTCTGTTATATTACCTACTAATTTATTACACTCATCTACATCGTTTTGATTATAGAAATTGATCATGCCACCTGAAATAACATACTGTCCTTCTCTTGATTGTAAAAATGCCAGATATTTATCCATTGATGCTACAAGAGCTTTTACTGTATTTAATTCTTTCATATCCTTATCATAATTTTTCTTTCTTAGATTGTTGTAATCACTTATTAAATTTTTTTCAGCTTCAGTATTTATCCCCTTATATTCAGCTAGCTTTTTGTCAATATTTGTTTTATTCTCATTTATACCTGTTTCATATTTAGCAAGTGAATTATTGATACTACCTATTTCTTTTCTTGACTTTTCTATTGCAGAAGTACTTCCTATAAGTTCATTGGTGTTCATATTATTTTTAAACATATTCCCATTTAATTCTTTCTCAGCACTTTTATTTAATGAAACAATTTTATCAACATCTTCATTGGCAATACTTACTAATGGAACAAGTTTTCCATAGTCTTTTTTATCTGCGGAATTTGTTTTAATAGCAGTACCATCTAATAATTTTTGTGATATTGATATTATATATTTTTGAGCTGCCTCTTCTTTTTGCTCCTCTATTATTTTGAGTGCATATACACTTATTGCAATTACAGCAAGGATACCAATAATAGTCGCTAAGATCTTCTTCTTTTTATTACCTGACTTTATTTCTGTGTTTGCTAAATTGTTATTAACTTCTTGATTCATTTTATGTTCCTCCCCTTTAATCCTTTTTATTATCTAAAGCATAAGATGTTTCAGATATTTCTTTTGGCGTTTCTATATTAGAATTAATTAAATTATCAACCTCTGCATTTGAAGCATATTCTTCATTATTAGAGGATTTCTTTTTAAATAAACGTGATATTTTCTTAAATGAAACACCTATTGCCACTATAATTAATATGAATACTTTTTTAAGTGCTAATAACCCTACTATTAATATCTTCTTAAGCATGGCAAGTATGCCCACTTTTGATGCAGCTGCTCCTGCCCCTCCTGCAATTAATGCTGTTAACCCTAATTCTGAAACTTTGTCCCCTTTAATGTAATCAGTGTATTTTTTGCCTTCCTTATAAGAATATTTGCTGACTATGCTCTCTAATTTGGGTTTTAGGCCTTCTATTTCATCCTTGCCAGCAACTAATGTAATTTCGGTTACTCCACCACGACCAAGAATTCTTACATTATAATTTACTATTTTGCCTTCACCATCATCTGCTAAAATTGACCAGACAAGATTATGAGTTTTTTCATCATAATGTGGTTTTTCATCCCATCCAATTATGTCTAACGTTGGGCTGCCTTTTTTCTTTCTCTCTTCATTATCTTTTTCTGTGCCTTCCTTTATCTCTTCTAACAATTTATCTGCATCTATTTTTTTAGATTCGCTGTCACTAACATAGCCTATAGGATCAAATTCAAATAAAACATACCAATTTTGTGAATTATCTTTTGGAAAGACTATCCCTTGTTCCTTCCCGGTACTGGAATTATCAATTTTCTCCATCAATTTTTTTGCATCTTCACCATTTGCAAAACGATATTCCTCGGGTAAATCTAATTTGGCTAAATCACTTCCAACATCTACTGTTTTGGGCCCTTCTACCCAATTTACATCTGAGTTAGTTATATTATTTGCATATACAAGCTGTGCATTGAATAATATAGAAATTAATATTAGTAGTAAGTATGATAATTTTTTATACATAACTTTTCCTCCGTTATTACAATTTAAGCTTCTTTATTACTTCAATCCGTCAAAAAAATCAAGTTCCGATAAATCATCTTCAAAAGCAAAATATTTTTTCTTTCCTAAATAAAGCTGATCCTTTTCTCTACCTATAGGAACAACATAAAAGCCCCAGCTTTTCTCATGGGCGAAAACAAAAAATCTTATTTCACCATTTATTATGGTATCTATGTCTTCTTGATATATTTCTTCCCCATAGCTCTCTCTTATATCTTCTTCCGATACCAGTTCATATTCACTAAAGTCATTCTTGTAGCTGTACTTATGCTTTAAAATTTCTTCTGCATTTTTCAAATAAAATTCTACTTCCTCAGCTCCAAGTGGTCTTGAAATAAAACCTTGAGCTTGGTTTACTTTTTCCAAACTGTATATAAGCAGCTTCTCTTCTTTAGTATAAGTAAAAGCACTCACAGAATAAGGCACTATTGGTATTTGATTCTTTATGTTTATTTCTATATCTCCTCTTCTCCTGGAATTTAAATATCTTATTGCTCCTCTTAAACAAGACATTTTAAGCTCTGATACTTTATACAACTCTTCTTTTTTCTGCTTGAACTCTATATTTTTTCCTGGAACAAACTCTTTTAAGGCTTCTTTAAAAATATCTATTCTGCAGGATTGTCCTGTTAACTTTATTATTGAATATTCCTGAAGCTTTCCATTCTCATAAAAATCCTCAAGAAATTTTCTTACCACCTCGTATATATCACCCTTTAATAATTTATTTATTTCCTTTATATTGAAAATCACATCAGGAAATTCATAGACATTTATAAACTTATCTCTTTCAAGTATTGATACATTCCACTTATTTAAAGGAGTTATTATAAGATCTCTTTCTTCTTCACTTCTAAAATAACCAAATTTATTTCTTAATACATTTGTCCTCTTAAAAAATTCTTTTTTCATATTTTCAGCTATTTCCCATAGAAAATAGAAGTTATTTCTTACATTTTCATATTCCTCTCTCGATCTGTTTTCATATTCTTTAAACCGTGTAGGTATTGTATTTTCTGCTTCTTCATATCTCTTTTCAAGGTTTTCATATACTTTTTTTACACCTGCTTCATCTATGTATCTAAAAATATCATCCTCGGGAAAGTCTATAAGTTCATCTATTTCTACAATTTTTCCTGTTTTATAGTAGTTTGCAAAGGCTATCTTCATAAATTGCATTATCCTGTAGGTTATATTGTTTCCTCCAAAATTTGTATCCCCATTTTCATAAGTAGTTTCTATGTTTATTTTGTAAGAAATAGGACCCTCTTCAATAGAAAAAGCACAGGAGGATAAATCCGTTGTTCCGCCTCCACAGTCTATTATTAATGCCTTGTACTCTTCTCCATTATAAAAGCTGTTTTTTTGTATTTGCTCTGCTATGGTGTTGTAAAGTACTGCTATTCCCTCATCCAGTGAATCTTCTGTCTCAATATTGTATTCAGGCAGTATTTCCTTAAACATATCTATAAACTGCTGTTTTAACTTTATAGGACTCGAAATATGTAAATTTTTAAATTTACACTTAAATTGATGCTCCGCAGTATCAACTATATGTTTTATATAAGCTCTTATAATTTGCCCTCTTTGTACCCTGACTGAATTCCCTTTGCTGTCATATACCTCTTCTATTTTGGAATAGTCATTTCCCCATCTTTTTATCCCTTGATATAGGCTGCCACTGCAGCTATAATCATTTCTCCTTATTATCTTTTGCGCCTGATATCCAAAGCAGAATTTTATGTTCTCTGGATCTTCACAATCAGAGACATATACTACTGTAGGCAGTGCTTCTATCCATACTTCATTTTTTTGAGTTACATCCATGAACCTAACATAATTAATATCATTCAATACTATCTTGTCGTTTAATATGTCATTATAGCAAGGATTTGCTACATAGGTGCCGCTTAGGTATAATCCTGCTGTTGTATTTGAAGTTCCAAAATCTATTGCCAGAACTGTATTGGTTTCCTTTAATTCTTTTATCTCAAGTTCAAGCAGAGGAAGCTTATAATACTCTAAGTTTGCAGGAGGAAGGGGCAGGTCTGAATAATATGCACTGAAGATATATTCGGAATCGTCTTTATTAAAAAATAATAAGCTGTAGTTTCTATTCTGTGATTTTTTTATTTTTAAGTTTTTTTCTGTAACTAAATAGTATAAATTTTCTTCATTATCATCTTTTATCAAATTTAATATTCCACACAGATCGTTGCCTTCACTTACAAGCAGCACATTTGACTCTGTTATTATGTTTTTTTCTATTGTGACCTTGTACATATCTTCCTTTTTGATACCTATTTCAGGATACAGGGTTATTTTTGCAGGTATTTTAATTACTTCACTGTCTGGAAGCTTTGAGACAAGATGGCTTTTTAATATTTCCTCTAATTTCTCAAAACCGCCTTCTTTATAAGCTTCAATAAGATAACTTTCCTCTTTTCCTCTGTACTTGAGAATTGTTTTTATAAAGCTTTCTCTATCAAGATTGCTTATTACTCCCTTTACTATTCTTTCTTCAAAGCATATATTTCTAAGCTGAAATGTGGTCATTTCCATTAGTTCTTCTCTTGTATATTTTCTTTTATAGCTATTGCCTTTTGTTTTAAGCTTATATGAATGCATATTTATATTACTCTCCTATTTACTTATTTTTCATAGTAGCATTAATAAATCACTATATTTCCTATTGTCATTGTTTCATTTACGTCTATTACTCCGAAGTGATTTTTCCAGTAGATTTTTGTATTAAATTTTATAGGGAGAAAAATTTCCTTTACAAATTCCAGTTTTGCTAATTTTTCATCTTTTTTCTCCTCGCCAATATAAAAAAGCAATTCATCCTTTTCTTCAGAATTTATATATATCATAGAGTGTTTAAATAATTTTCTTATGCTGTCCTTTAGTAGATATAAAGACTGTCCCGTTATATAAAGCCTTAAAATATTGCCAGCTAGCATGTCCTGTTCAGTCTCATTAAAAAATTCTAAATTCTCCTTTGGAATTTTCCCAAATACATCCTTCTTAATATCCTGTAATATAAATTTGATATAATATTCTTTTTTATTCATTCCTTGTTTTAGATCCATATCTGTTAGAAAATGAATTAAAATATCAAACAAAGTATTTCTTACCTCTAAATTTTCTTCATTATCTAGACTGAACATATCCTTGAAGATTTCATAAAACCTATAATAGGGATTAAGCTCTACTTCTTCCTCTATTAGTTTGGAGTTTATATATGCATTACTTAATTCCATATAAGGGGAATAGGTCTCTGCTGCTGAAAATTTAAGCTTTTCCTTTGGTATGCCCAAAGCCTTAGCTTTAATCACTAAATCCCAAACATAATTCATATAAGTTCACCTTCGCATTTATATTCTGGAAAATAAAGCTGTATTTCCGATACCAGAAAACTTACAAGGTCATATATAATTGGACTATCCTTTAGGTAAGTTGTAAACTTCAATTTCATTATTTTCTTACTGTTTCCTACCCTTATATCATCTGCTATAAAATAATTCATGTCATAGGTCAGTTCTGCCTCTTTTTTATCCTCTATCTCTATAACTGCAAGCTCAAAGTCCTTAGATACTTCAAAAGAATTTACTATTCTGTTTATTTCTCCTCTAGTTCTTATAATGGAGGCTTGCTTTTGAGAAAATCTATTAATAAATCCATCTATTCTGCTGTTTGATGCTAATTTATATTCACCTTTTCTTATTTGCTCTAATTGAGGCTGTACTATTTTAAGTACCTTCCAACTACCTGCTTTTTCCTTTGGAGAAACTATAGTAAGCTCCTCTTCTGTCCTCTTTATATATCTTACCTCCTCTTCTGTATCAACAAGATAACCATTGCATGCACCTAATCTTTTTAAGGATAATATATGTTCAAAATTCACTTTATCTATTGCAGGCACAGGAAATCCACTGCTTTTTAAATTTAATTCTTCAATATTCCAAAGGGGTACAATATCTATCTTTTTATATTTTTCGTATTCTTCGAGGTTCAGTGATATCTCCTTAATTTCCTCTTCCTCTGTAATTCCCTGGCATTTTATTAAAGTAACATCAAAAAACTTATTTGCATAAGGATTATTTATTGTTCTCCAGGAAAGGCTGTTTCTTTGAAAAATATCATATAGCTTTTCTATTTTCTTCATATATTTTTTATTTTGCTCTAATTTTATTTCTATTTTATATATTCCCTTGTCTGTAATAAGCTTTCCCTCATAACTTCTTTCATTATCTGTAAGTCCTTTTATAGTTATATAGCTGCAGTTCATAAAAATAGTGAATAGTTTTACCTTTTCTCTATTTTTTAGCTTTTGTAAAATTTCCTTTATATCATATTTCTTATCTTCTATATCTTCCTCAAATATGGGATGTAAAAATTCCTCTACAGGATCGACTTTATTTTTATGACAGCTTGTAATGTATATATCATATTTCTTTTCTTTATTTTCTATTTCACTAAAAACTCTTTCCTCAAGGCTTTTGAACATATTTTCTTCGTAATCCATTAGATTTGTAAAAATTCCCTGCATAATATTTTTCAGCATTTTACGTTGTTCTAAGTCTTCAATTTTATTCAATCTGTCGGTTATTATATCTCTCATTTAAATCTTTCCCTTACTATGTTTTATATTTCTATCTTAAAACCTTATAATAGGTTGATTATTTTGTATTAGTGCTTGTACCTTCACTCGGTGCTGGAGTACTTTTGTTAGCATCAAGTGCTGCAGGTGGATTAAGCTTTTCCTGTACATCTTTTATTTTTGTTTCAATACTTAAAACTCCTTGAAGATTATTTAATTGTTGATAGGTACTTTGTGCAGTTAAATAAGCCTCCAATGCCTTTTTATAATCTTTAGCGGCATAACTATCGTCTCCTTGTTTTTCAGAGTCAGTACCCTGTACAGCTTTTTGCTTTTTATCTAAATCTGCTATTTTAGAGTCAGCATCCTGTATTTTTGCTTTTAAATCTTTTTTCGCATCTTCAAAGGAAAATTTATCTGCAAGACCTTTAGCCTTTGTATAAGTTTCCTTGGCCCCTGCAAAGTCTTGATTCTCTAATTGAGTATCTCCCTGCTTTTCAACGGCAAGGATGTCCATAAAATCATTGGTTTGAGATATCTTTTTATTTAATTCTTTTTCATCGTAGTCTTTTTCCTCATCTGCCAGTTTTTTTGCTTTCTCATAATTTTTTTCTGCTTTTTCATAATCTTTATCTTTAAAGTTTTTATCTCCATCTACTATGTATTGTGTTATCTTACATTTTTTGTCCAACTCTTTTTGCTTGTCCTTAATCTTTAACTTTTGCAGATCTGCTTCAGCATCTTGATATTCCTTAAGCGCCTTATCAAAATCTCCATCCTTTATAAATTCATCTCCATTGCTTTCGCTTTTGATTAGCTGTGCTCTAATTGTGGCCTGCTTTTTTAGATTAATTATTCTATATGTTATTATTCCTGCACTTATCATCAAAATAGGCAGCATTACTGCAGCTATTTTTTTTATATAATCTTTTTTATCCTTGTTACTTTCTTTAAAAATTCTATTGCCAAAGATGGCCGCTGCAGTATAGTTACTTAGAAGCCTTTTCTGCTTTGATAAAAGGAGCTCCTCAAGGCTATCTATAAACTGCTCCGGTTCTTCTGCATCTTTCAGTGCTGCCGTCATTTCATTGATATTTACATTTTCCCAAAGACCTGATGTACAGAGCAGCATTACATCTCCATCATTCAATTTGTATTTTTTTGATATAAAAGGTGTGAAGTTATTTGATTTTCCCAAATAATTTACCAGATTATTTTTCTCTTCATGCTGATCTATTTCATATTCATCTATTTTTCCAGCCTCAGCCATCATTTGGGCTAAGCTTTGATCTTTACTCTTAAAATTAAATCTACCTTTTCTAAAGTGATATAATCTTGCATTACCTGTACATACCCAAACTATTTTTGAATAATCTGTTACTATCATTATTAAGCTGGCCTTTAATCTTACGCTTCTGCTTTCCTGTTCTAATACTTTGCTAGCATTTATCATATATCTTTTTAACCTTCTTCTGGACATTGTAGGCTTTTCAGTAAAATCCGCGAATATACTTTTTACCGCTAGCTCCGCACTTTTAATGTCTTCATCAGAATCTATACCATCTGCCGCAACATAACAGGCAAAATCATCTAATTCAACAAAAGCAAAGTAATCTTTATTTATTGCAAAGGCTCCAGCTTCAGATGTAAAGCTTGTTTTAAACTCGCTGTTATCTTTTCTCATTTAAACACCTCGTTAACTCTTCCTTTAACACAACCTATATTCTAAATATTGTTATTACCTCTAGTCCTCATTTTTTAAAACAATAATTGTTGCATTATCTTGTTTAGGATAATTTTTTTTATTAATTATATCTATAATTTCCTCCGAGGCCTTAAAAGGTTCCACATTCTTTTCAAGCACTTTCTCCATTTCAAATTCAGATATACTGTTATATACCCCGTCGCTGCATAATATTATCTTATCTCCTTGTTTTAGCTCTATTGGATATTTATTTATTTCTATTTCCTTGAACTCATCATGTCCTATATAATCTGTAAGTCTCTTTTTCATGGGATTTTTCAGTATTGCTTCTTTTGAAATTTTTCCTGAAAGGTATTGTTCCTGTAGTAGGGACTCAAAAATATGTTTTTTATTAAGATTTATGAATTCTCCTTTTCTAAATAAGGCTATGGCACTATCTCCTACTGATGCCCAATAGAGATAGTTTTCATATATTATAACTACTGCCACAGTACTGCCTGACTTTACTCCTTTTATTTTCTCCAGTATCTCTTTGTTAGCTGTTTTAGCAGTGCTTTTAAAAAAAATTTCCATATGAGCTAAGTCAGGTGATTTTAGGAATTCATGTACAAAGGTATTTACAACAATACTGCTTGCTATTTTCCCTTTTGAATATCCTCCAATTCCGTCTGCAAGTACAGCCATTATTCCTTTTTCACTTACTATTGTAGAAAAGCTATCCTCCTGTTCTTCTCTCTTGCCAATTATTTGTTCATTTCCTATAGCTATATATTTTTCTCTACTCTTGTTTCTTAGAATATGTCTTATATAAAATAGTAAAACAATTATAATTAAGAATAATAAACTCTTTTTCATAAATTATCATTCCTTTTATTTATCATTTTCCCACTCAAAATGAATTCCGCATAAAGGAATAAATATAAACTTACTTTTTCCCATTTGTATTACATCGTAAGCAGTTAACTCTTCTGAGGAATATACTGCCTCATCATTAAGGTAAACAAGTCCCGAGGCATCTCCTGACTTAAGTATAAAGTTTCTGTTTTTAGGATCATAAATTATAGCTGCATGATTTCTTCTTGAAATACAGTTATCTCCAGTTATTTGTATATGCATCTCTTCAGATCTTCCTATAAAATTTTTCTCGCTTCTGATTTTATAATCTTGTCCCCTCTGAGCACCTTCTATACATACAAGCCAGCCTACCACCGGTTCTACACCTTCATATTCATCCCAATAAGGCATAGTCTTTTCAACATCCTCAGCTCTATTTTCTGCTTTTGGAACATCAGCTTTTAAATTTTGTTCTAAGGATATATCACAATAGGGACAGGTATTCCCATACTTTTTTGAATTGAACATATGTCCATTTGCACATCTCGCTAAACTCATAATTTTTATTCCTCCATTTATCATAAATACGATGCATAATTTTATTTAACAAATATTTTTGTGTTCGCTATGTAAATAATATCTCCTGAATCTAGTTTATATGGTATATCTTTTTCTATTTTTTTCTTAGAAACCTCATCCATTTTTTTTATTCCAACACCGTTGCAGGACCCTATATCTTCTATAAACCAATTATTGGCTGCAAAATTTAAGATTGCATGCTGCTTACTAACAAGCGTTGAATATTCCGTGTTAGATAAATCTATGTCAACTTCACTATTTCTTGTATTTTTACCTATTAGTAAAGATTTTTTTCCTTGTATTTCCCACTCCGTTGAGTATGAACCCTTTCCATCTATAAGTATCAGAGTTGTTATTCCAGGTTCTCTTTTGCCATTAGACCTTACATAAAGTGATATTTTTATAATATAAAAAATAACGCCTAAAAGAATTACAATACTAATTGATATTTTTAAAATTCTATTATGGTTAATAAAATAAATATAGCAAGCAGCTGCTATTACCGATAACGCTATAAGAGTGTCTATAGCAATTATGCTTATATCTCTTTCAGTACTTTCTGAATATTGTTCTAATTTTTTTAACATAACGTATTTTTTTATATTTTTTACTATATTAAGATAATCCGGTATTCTCTGCATTTTATTCCTCCTTTTAGCTGCTATTTCTTCTTAGGCCCAAAATATCTTTCAAAAATATCTGTAGTATCAATGGGATTTTTTTTATTTACCTTATTAGTTCTTTCTTTACTCTTAGGATTAAATCCAAAAAAATTCTCAAAGCTCTTTTCTATATCATCAATGTTAATGTTTTTATAATTATTTTTTTCTGCTTCTTTTCTTTTTTCATGAGTTTTTTGATTAATATTGTTTTTTTCTCCGCCGTCAAGCTTCAAATCATATTCTTTTCTTAAATTTTCTTTATTTAAGACATTATAAGCTTCATTTATTTTTTTAAACTTCTCTTCCGACTCAAAAGTTCCGTGATTTAGATCTGGATGATGCTGTTTTGCTAATTTTCTAAAGGCTTTTTTTATCTCATCTTGAGAAGCTTGTCTTTCTACACCCAATATTTCATAATAATTATCCATTTTCTTATCCTTTCACTGCATCTAAAAACTTTTATATTTGTAGTGAACATATTTTTAAAGTATTTTATAGGCTTAAAAGGCAGAATCTTCTGCCTTTTAAGTTTATTTGACTATAAGATGATTTTAAAATATCATATTAGCCTGCAGCATATCCGCCTTCAATTTTAACAAATTCATTCTTATCTCTTTTTTGTTTAATTACAATTTCAAAGCTTCCTACGCCTTCAGTATCTCCAAATTCTTCAGTATAATCTACCACAAATGCATTTGGCATGCTTATTTTTCTTACCATTTGATCCGCAGCTATCATTTCAAGTGTTACTTTTCTGTAACAATCTGCTTTTTCTGCTGATACAAGTGACCATAAAGCTAATTTCATAGTATCATCTGCTTTATCTCCATCTGTGGATGTAATAATCTTACCTTGTAATGTAAGTATTGAACCTACATCAGTAGATCTTGCATTTGAATCATCTGGAGTATCTGTTTTGTAAACCGCATTTACAATATTATCTGCTCCTAACTCAATAGTTTCTGCACCTTCAACTTTTAATCTGAATCCCATAAAAATATCCTCCTTAAAATTTGATAAATTTATTTATATTAATGCTGCCTAGGAAAGCATTAATTTCAAAATTTGATATAACTTGTATGCTATTTAACAGCACTTGTACTTTTTGTAATGGCAACTTCAAGGTTCTTAACATTTCCATTGAATACAAGGTCGATCTGACATAAATTACTTGCATCATCTATGATATAGTTTAAGTCATCTCCCTCTTGAATTACTGAATTTATAAAGCTCCTGCTGTTAATCCATTTACTCTTTTGGCTGCTTGGATTATTACTGAAAAATTTAACAATATTATCCTGTTTAAAATCACTAGTTTGGAACCTTAAAATTCTCTCTATATAAGTACTTACGCTTGTCTTATAAATTGAATCAAACCCATCTTCTGTAAGAGCAAGACTTCTTGCTTTATAAACAGTTATTCTTTTTATATCTTTTCCTTGAAACTGTGCATTTTCAGAAGAAAATACAAAGCCAAAGTTTCTTCTATTTATTGAATCTTTTATATTATTTGTAAAGCCAGATATTTCTTTTGCCATAGTTGTAGTTACTCTTAAGTTATTTTCACCTGACTCTATATCAAATCTGATACCTGGATAGTCTCTGCTTACATTTCTAAACAATTCTTTTAAATATTCTGGACATTGGTAAGCTGCTACTATTCCTGCCGCTATATAAGAAGCATCTACATATACTCCTTCTATCCATAATTTTAATATGTCTTCTTTTTCCTGAGAAAGCTTTGCTCCCCCCTCAGTTTGAAGCATCTTGCTGTCTATCACTACCCCTGATTTGTCTTTAGGAATAATAGTAAAGTTAGGCATGCATGGTATTGCAAATTCACTGTACTCCTGACGGGTCAGCATTTCACATTTTTCTATATATTTATCAATTCCAGCTGTTGCCATATTATTAAAGGTAGTCTCGTCATTAGCATCAAAGTTAAAGAATACCTGAACCCTATATTTCTTTAAAGTTTCAAGAAGTGAAGTTAACGATTCAATGGTATTGCCTTCTTTTTTAGAAATTTTTTCATTTCCTTTAAATCTTTCTCTTCTGGCTTTTACCTGTCCTACAGAAGCTATTTCTATAGCTGGAACTATGCTGAACCATATTGTATCTGTAAAATCATTTTTAGCATTTACTGTATTTAAATAGGTTTCCAATCTATCTATATTATTGCTTTTAACTGTCATATCTAATTTATTGTTTGTAATAATGAGTGTTGGCTGCATTCCTTTGGTCTTAGTGTTATATTGATCAAAGAACATTTTTACGCCTAATATTTTTTCCACTAAAGGTTTAGCAGTTTTTACAAAGTCATCCTTTGCACTTTTGTAGAATTCAAGGTAAGTATTATAATTTTGCACTTCCCTTTCAATATCTATCTCAGTTTGCACTGCTGGTAACGGACAAAAAGTTCTTACTACAAGATCCTTTACATAATCAGAAGGATTTTCTGTAATAGCACTATAATCCTCTTCAAACACACTTACAAGATTGTTGCTTCTATCTTCATTCAAAACCATTAATGCATTGCTGTCACTTTTTGGTGCTTCCAATATTTTTAATTCACCATTTTCTCCCATAGTAAGCATACCTATTTGAATGGCCTCTACATCACCATCTTCCTGGCTCTTACCAAATAAAAGTCTTGTTTTAATGTCTTCTATAGCCAGTGGCAGCATTGCCATAACATTGTTATAATTTTGACTAGCTTCTTCAAACTTATAGTTTAATTTATCACCAAGCTCCAGCTTTTTTGGATCTTCTTCGTCTAGCTCTTCATATTTGTTGTATATGTAGTGTATTTCTTTTCTTACCTGCTTTATATCTTCCACAATTTTTTTGGGAGATATCATATCCAAAACCTTTTCAAATTTGAAATCAACATTTTTTATTCCCTGACTTCTTTTGGTATCTATTAGAGTAAATAACATCTTTAGAAAATCATTATTTTTATCAAGCTTAATTTCAGAAATGCTCTCTTCAGACATATTCTCTGGCTTCTTAAGTGTATATGCTACTTTTTGATTCGCAGCATTATAGAAGGAATATACACTTGGAGAAAATTTCTCTAAGAATTCATCAAAATTTTTTACAAGAAGCTGTTCATTTATTTCTTTGATTTTATCATCGCTTAAGCTGTCTATTCCTTTGACATCTCCTACAATTGTAATAAGATCCAATTTTTCAGGATTAATTTCTTCAAAAAGCATACTTCTATTTGTTTGGTAAATAGTATCCATACTTTTCCCCCTTTTTGCAAAATATTTTATGTGCTACTCTCAAACTTTTGATCAGGAAGTTTAAGTTAAATAAAATTAACAGTCTGAAACTGTTATCTGCTATAAAACAATTAAGGCCATCTCAGTTATTGAGTATACTACCTTAGCACCTTACTTTTCAAGATAAAAGTACTAAAATAGCATTATTATGTCTTAAATTGAAATTTAATGTTAAATATGCATTTTAAGTATTATTTTCATATATTTTAGGACATGTTTTACTTTTTTATCCAAATCAAACGGACAAATTTTACCTTTATGGTAATCAGTTTTATTTCGGTAAAATATAATAAACCATAGTAAAAATTCAATTAAACTAAACTTTTACCATGGTTTATTATTCTTATTAATTCTTTGTATTAAAATTTTTATTTTTAATCTAATGCATTCTAAATATATGAATACTTTAAAAAAATTTAAGGATGGAATTCTTTCTTTAAAATTAACAGATAAGTTTTTCATTATAACTTTTGAAAAAAGTAAAGATATTTCTTGATTATAATTTCTTATATTTTCTATTTTATCTTCAATAAGTCTTTCTGTTACACTAATTGGAACTTTTCCACACAAGCAATAGTACAGTGTGGCAGCAAAGCTATATACATCTGAATACCTGCTTTGTTTGGATTCTTCTGAATAAAACTCCAACGGTGAAAATCCTGGCGTAATAAATATATTCTTCTTATTACATATCCTGTAGTTTATAGATGAGCCAAAATCGATTATTAAAGGATCTCCATGTTTGTCCATTATTATATTACTTGGTTTAATATCTCTGTGTATTATGCCTTTTTTATGCATATAATTAATGGCATTAGCAATAGGAATAAATATTTTTTTTAGCAAATATAATATGGAAATATTATTATTTTCCTTTATGTATTCATCCAAAGTTTTCCCTTCGTAATATTTTATTACTATATAACTTGTATCATTCTCTTCAAAATGATCAATATAGCTGGATATACTTTTATGTTTAAGTTTTTTTAGTATTTCTCCTTCATTAAAAAATATGTCTTTTAAGTCATAAAATTTTTCCTTTAGCAACAAACTTTTACAAACAACTTTTTCATTATCCATATCTCTTAAAGCCAGCTTTTCAGGGAAATACTCTTTTATGATACAATTTGTCTCCTTATATAAATCATTTCCTAAATATGTTATAGACAGTTTTCCTTTTGATATTACCTTTTCTATTTCATAATTTTCCTTTAATATAGTTCCTCCTTTAAGGCATACTTCTAGTACTTCAACCTTCATATTTCACTCCTTTTTATTCTAAAGAAATCTTTAATGCTTAAATAATTAATTCAAATCCATAATATACTTTTACTTGTTATAAAGTCAATATAGAGCTTAAAATTAAGATTTTTATCTTAATTAGTAAATGTATATACCACTAGAATATTTAAATATTTATTTAAATATATTCAAATAAATCTATATTTATCTCATGATGAAATATATCTATGTTTTCAGCATTTTATTGTATCAATTACACAATATACATAACATAAATATAGTTTCACCTTCACAAAATATTTAACGAGGTGATTCATTTGAAAAGAAAAACAATATTAATGAGTTCAATTTTATCTTTAATGTTATTTGGCAGCAAAGTTCACGCTCAGCCTACAACCTATACAGTAGTTCCTGGGGATTCTATGTGGAAGATTGCAGTAAAATACGAAATTGGTATAAGTGAAATTATATCTGCAAATCCTCAAATCAGCAATCCATCTTTAATATATCCAGGACAACAAATAACTGTTCCAAATATTCAAGATGTTAAAAATGCTGAAAATAAAGTTGTGACTTTAGTTAACGCCGAAAGAGCTAAAGCAGGACTTCCTCCGCTAAAGGCTAACTGGCAGCTTTCCAGAATAGCTAGATATAAATCACAGGACATGATAGATAAAGGATATTTTTCTCATACATCACCTACTTATGGTTCACCTTTTACAATGATACAATCTTTTGGAATAAATTTCTCCGCAGCAGGCGAAAATATAGCAATGGGACAGCAAACACCAGAGCAAGTAATGACAGCATGGATGAATTCACCTGGACATAGAAGTAATATTCTAAGTCCTGCTTATTCAGAAATTGGTGTAGGATTGGCTAAAAATTCAAAAGGAGTTCCTTACTGGACTCAAATGTTTATAAAACCATATTAACAAAAGCAAATAAGGTGCAGATCCAAAGCTCTGCACCTTATCTATTTTTTTGATTATTTGCATCCTTCAAGCATTACTTCAAGAATTATATCATCAGTATTTGCCATACCTTCATTTGATACTCTTCCTAAGTTTTGTATTGTCTTTTCTACAGAATCATCAAGGATTCCATCCTTTGAAGGTATAAATACATTTTTGTTTGCCATTTTAGCTGCATCTAATGCTGCATTTACAGATATAGCCAGCTTATATGAACATCCAATTTTAGCTCCATCGCATATCATTCCACTGATACCTGCTATCATATTTTTGATAGCTCCTCCGATCTGTTCAAGGTTTCCACCTAATAGATATGACAATCCTGCACTAGCACCAACTCCTGCAGCAACGCCGCATCCGCAAACTGGTGATAATGAACCTGTGTAGCTCTTTATATATATAGTAACTAAATGGCTTAATGTTACAGATCTAATTATCTTTTCGTTATCTATCTTCATTCCTTGTCCTATTATAGCTATAGGTAATATTGCAACCAATCCATGATTTCCACTTCCTGCGCTACTCATTACTGGTAATGGATGACCTGCCATTCTTGCTTCTGAAGCAGCTGAAGTTATTGCCTTAGCACTTTGCTCTAGTCCTTCATTTTCGCTATTTAACATATTTCCAAGACCAATACCTAGGTTGTATTTTAAATCATCATCTGCAATTCTTCTATTCATTACAATACCTTCATTGATAAAGCTAATTTTCTCAAATTCTACAGTATCAACAAATTCTTTTAAATCAGCAATTGTAAATTCTCTAATTCTATCTCTTAAAGATGGCTTTGCTGCTTCTTCTTTTTCATTTTGTTCTGAAACACATTTTCCATTTTGCTCAAGAAGAACTATATTTAAGTGGGTCTTTTTGATAACTACTCTTGAAGTATTGTTTTTACCTTTAGCAATTACTTCAATATAAAGTCCTGTAACATCTTTCTTTAAATCCAAATTTATAATATTTTTATCTATTAATTTAAGTGCTTCCTCTAAACTACTATTAGTCACTTCTTTTAATACTTCAAGCTTATATTCTGATTTTCCTACCATTAATGCTAAAGCTGCAGCAACTACAATTCCCTTTTCATTTGTTCCTGGTATACCTACTTCTTTACCATTTTTCAATACGTTTCTATCAACTAATATATTAAGTGCTTCGACATCTTCTTCTAATAGTTCTTTAGCTTTTGCAGTAGCATATGCAACTGCAGTTGGCTCTGTACATCCAAGTGCTGGAACTACCTGATCCTTCAATATGCTTATTAATAATTCATTATTTTTCATAAATTAACTACCTCCAAATTTTTTATCTATAAATTATTAATAAGCAATTGTCATGCCAATCCTAGTTCGGCATTTTTATCAGATCCATTTTTAAATCTTTCTCAAATATAAGAATTTAATTTATGAAAACGATATAATATCTCTGGAAAGTGCTTTATACTTGAATTAAAAACTTTTCTCAAAAATAATAATTTTTATCATTTTTGAGAAAAATCAATTTCACATCTATATTATTCTTCAAGCTTACGATATAAAGTAGCTGAGCTTATTCCTAATTTTTTTGCAATTAGCTTTTTCGCCTCTGTGTCAGTACCATAATGCTCAATTAGTTTATTAATCACTTGCTTTTCATACTCTGCAACCATCTCTTTTAAGCCTTTATCAACATACATTACACTATCTTCGTTAACAATCCTTTTCCTTATAGTACCTAAGGTAATATATTTTTCTGTTTCAAAATTAATGGCATATTCTATTAAATTTTGCAGTTCCCTTACGTTTCCAGGCCAAGAGTAGTTAATTAAGGCATTTTTTACCTCATCAGTAAAACCTTTTATATCCTTTCCGTATATCCTATTATACCTATTTAAAAAGTGTACAGATAGTTCCAGCACATCATATTCTCTTTCTCTTAGTGAAGGTATATTGATAGGTATAACATTCAGTCGATAAAATAAATCCTGCCTAAATTCTCCTCTTTCAACCATCTTATGTAGATGTTTATTTGTGGCAGCGATAATTCTGCAGTCAATCTTAATAGTATTTACCCCTCCAACTCTAGTAATTTCTTTTTCTTCAAGTACTCTCAAAAGCTTAACTTGCATATGAAGAGGCAAATCTCCTATTTCATCAAGAAACACAGTTCCATCCTTTGCAATTTCAAATTTACCCATTTTCCCACTACTACTGGCTCCCGTAAATGCTCCTTTTTCGTAGCCAAATAGTTCACTCTCCACAAGGCTTTCTGGTATTGCACCACAATTTATAGGCATAAAAATTTCATTTTTTCTATCACTTTCAAAATGAATAGCTCTAGCAAATAATTCTTTTCCCGTTCCACTTTCACCAAACAATAATACTGGAACATTTTGTTTTGAAATTACCTTTACCTGTTCTTTAACTTGAGAGAACATAGTACTATTCCCTATTATATTCTCAAAAGTAAACACTGGATGTTTCTCACTTATTTTTAAGACAGATTGCTGTAATTTATTAAAATCTTTAAAAGTTATAACTGCTCCAGAAATTTTTTCATTAACTCTAATTGGCTTTATTGACAAGAAAAATACATTTTTGCAGTTGTTATATGCAATATTTATCTGTTCTTCATCAATACAATAATTTGACTTCTTCAACTTATCAATTATTTTATACGGAAGAATTTCACATATATTTTCTCCAACAATTCCAAAGTCTTTTAATCTAAATTTTTCTTTTATATATTTGTTTATGCTAAGTATCTTATTATCATCATCTATAATTATAATTCCTTCATTTACAGAGTCTATTACAGTTAAGAGTTCTTTTGATTTATATTCAAGCTTATTATTAATAGTTTTTTCTTTAATTCTCGATGAAATAAACTCGCTCATTCTCTTATCGAAATCTGTATAACTGTCCTTCTTTTCTAAAAATGTCTCTTTTTGCTGTTCCTCAAAGATAATCATTCCAATAACGCCTTCAACTCTATCATCTATAATTATAGGAAAACATACTTCGGCCTTTTCATCACAAGCACCTTTTATATCACAAATAGTACATTCACTGCAATTTCTGGGGTTTTCTATAAGATATGGTTTTCCTGTCTTTACACATCTTTCAAATACAGAGTTTCTAGGTCCATACGCTCCTATTTTTTCCTGCAATCTTCCTGTTGCAGCTATTCTAAGAAGATTTCTGTCCATAATAGTAACATCAATCCCCATTATAGCTTTAATTGTCTCAGCTATCCCCTGTAATTCATCCTTAATTAGATGTATCATAAATTCTCATCCTTTTTCACATATAATTTATTTACTTTATATATTTTAACATTTATCTAGATATCTAGTACATCCTTTATGCCCTAAAATGAACTCTTTTATACAAACAGAAAGGGCTGCGCGCTTCTCTATAAGTACAACAGTCCCTTTTATTACCAAGCTAAAATTTAAATTCTTTTATTATTTTCTCAAGTTTTTCTACACTTTTTATATTCTCTATAGCACTTTCATTTACATCTTGAAGTTTCTCTGATATATTGCTGGATTTTTCTGATATATTTTGAACTCCTGATGCACTATTAGTTATAGTTAGGGACGTCTCATTTATAGCCTTAACTATTTCTTCAATAGAAACATTCAATTCTTCTGCAATTACGCTAAAATTAATCATAAATTCATTTACTGATTCCGCATCATTATTATATTTAATAGCTACATCTGTTATGTTTTTATATTCAACTGTTACAGTATTTTCAACAAACTTTAATAAACTTACTGAACTATTTATTAATTTTTTTACAGAATCTTCTACAGCACCTACTACATTTTGTATATTCTCTGCAGTACCTGCAGATTCCTCCGCAAGCTTTCTAACCTCATCCGCTACCACCGCAAACCCTTTTCCAGCTTCTCCTGCTCTGGCTGCTTCTATAGACGCGTTTAGCGCTAATAAGTTAGTTTGGTCTGTAATGCCCAAAATTCCTTCTATAAGCTCACTTATTTTGTTTACAGCTTTGGTGCCTTCTATAGCTTTTTCAAGCTCAGCTTTAACATTATTATAAATATCTTCCGCTTCTTTAACGGATTTTTCGGAAGACTTCATTAGCTGTTCGGCTCTTTTTGAAATATCTTTTGAACTTTTTGCTCCTAATTCTGCCTTTTCTGCCATTGCCATTACAGAATTGACCATATCACTTGATGTTGCAGAAATTTCTTCTGAAGTCGCTGAAGTTTCTTCCATTACAGCTGATATGTTCTCAACTTCCGAAGAAGTTTCTCCTGAATAGGTTTTTAATTTTCCCGTAAGCTCTTGTACAAAACTCGTACTATTGCTTACATTATTTGATACTGTTGTTAATTCACCAATTACACCTCTCAAAACTTCTCTCATTTTTACAACCGCTCTAAAAATATCTCCTATTTCATCCTTATAATTAAATAAATAGTCATACTCTTTTAAATCCGTTAAATCAAGACTAGAAGTTTTATCGACTAATTCTGAAACCTTTTCTATTGGACCTGTTATTTTTTTTGATAAAATGCTTCCAAAAAAAATTGCTATTCCAGCTATGCCAAGCA
Source organism: Clostridium thailandense (assembly GCF_019207025.1). Classification (GTDB taxonomy): domain Bacteria; phylum Bacillota; class Clostridia; order Clostridiales; family Clostridiaceae; genus Clostridium_AM; species Clostridium_AM thailandense. Next base: position 26,691 of record NZ_JAEEGC010000119.1, read on the forward strand.
TTATAGCCACTATAACTAAAGTTACTTTTCTAGCCTCAGAAACTATTTCTGACTTATCTACTGATAAAACAAGAGTCCATTTTACACCTGGTATAACATTATAATAAGATATTTTTTGTTGCCCATTAAATAAATATTCTGTTATATCACCCTTTACATTTTCGCCACTTTGGATTTTTTTCACAACTTCTTTTATCTTATCATTCTCTACCGGTTTACCTATCTTAGTCTTAGTAGGATGATAAATCATGTTTCCTTTTTCATCTACAAGATATGCATAGCTACTGCTCGATCCACCTACAGAAAGATTATTAGAGTATTTTGCAAAACTTTCAGCTCTAACTGCGGCAGCAGCATATCCATAACTAACTCCATTCAATGTTATAGGGCTTGTGATTACTATTATTTGTGCAGCAGTAGATTTTGAAGTTAACGTTTCACTAATTGCCGCTTTTCCCTTCAATGCCTCTTTATTGTAATTTCGATCAGATATATTTTGTGTTATAAGTTTTCTATCACTATCTGCTATAATCGTTCCACTATTATCTACTATAAATGCATGCTCTAAATTCCCTTGTTTCTTCACATATTCATCCAACTCTTTGCTAACATTTTCAACTGCATTTGCATATATTTGAGAACCATAGGAACTATTGTGAATTTGCAATAGTTCAACAGTAGATTTTTTATTAGCTAATCCCTCTACTTTACTACTCTCATGTCCTATCATAACATTTATAGTTTCTATGCTTTTGTTTGTTAAAGATTTCATTTCTACTTCACTAGTGCTATAAAGTTTATTTGAAATTTTATAATATACAGCTGTACAAGCCACTATCATAGTAATTAGTATCATTGCTCCAACTGTCATTGGTATCTTATGTTTTATTCTCATCTTACATACCCTCCTCAGAAGTATCTATACTCTTCTTATAGTTATCGCCGCTTTTCTATAATTTCTTTAACTATTTTTAAAATTTATTGATCTTCAATTAAAAAATTGATAATATTTTGTAAACTGTTATATTTATTTAATTTTGATGCTATAATAATAAATAATTTATTAAATATGAGGTATTTAATCATGGAACGTAACATTTTGAATATATTTCAGATATTTTTTATATTATTTTTCCTTACAAGTGTTTTCTACTGCTACATTTACTCATTAAAGCAGTTTGTTAAAAAATTTCACTTTTCATTTATAAAATATATATATTGCTCAAGTTTAGATTTTCAAAGAGCTCTACTCCGCGAGAACTATGTGTCCTTTGAAAAATATGGCATATGGCGATTTCATTTTAGATTTTAAATGCAATGATGTTCTACAAGGTATTACATTAAAGAAGGAGAGATAAAAAATGAACATCATTTCAAATATTTTAAACACAACATTAAATTATTTTTTTAATATGACAGGCGATTGGGGAATTGCTATCGTACTATTGACTATAATAGTACGAACAGTTCTATTACCAATGTCAATGAAACAAAAGTTTAGTATCTATCAACAACAAAACCTAGCTAAGAAAATCGATGGACTGAAAAAAAAGTATAAAAACAATAAAGAAAAATTAGAGACAGAGATGAAAAAACACTATAGCCAAAGTGCTAAAAGCATGCTTGGATATTTAGTCAGCTTACTTCAGATTCCAATAATTTTTACATTGTATGGCATTTTTTTGACAATGCCCGTTCAAGCTAGCACTGTCATTGTTCCATGGGTAGCCAATATAAAGTTAACGGATACTCACCTTATTATTCCGATAATATATGCATTCTGTACATTAAGTCCGAATTTATTATCATATTTGTCGTTCTTTAAATTGTCCTCATATGCTGATACCCCTAAATCTACACTTTTAGTAATAGGTCTAGTCAGCATTTTTATATCTACAAGACTCCCAATAGCTGTTGGAATATATCTCATAGCAACTAGTATATTTTCTTTAATAGAAGAATTAGTTTTTAGATTATATATGAAAAACAAATCCTTAGTTTATTAATTCTTAAATAAAATAAACCACATAAATAAGAGTTTTTGCTCTATTTATGTGGCTTATTTTGTATTTATTTTAGAAATTTGCTGGTATCAGAGTCTGTCCACCTATTAGTACAACTGTAGTATTGGAATTCAACTTATTTCTCATATATTCAATTGATACCTTTGGTACTGATTTATAAGTTAAAATTATTGGTGAACTACCTTCTGCGGCTAATGCTGCTCCAGATAGAGCATCTGCAAATTCACTACCTGTAGCTCCATCTCCTAATGCTACATATACCTTATCAAACTTAAGATCACTTTCAAACTGCTTTAATATATTAATATTAGTTTCAAATCTGTCATTTCCACCAAGTCTCACTGCATCCTTGGAAACCATACCATCTAATATTTTTTCTACATTTTTATCAACAGAACCTTCTAATCCAACTATATAAGAATTAGATGGCTTATTTTGTGATAAATATGCACTTATACTTTGTGGAAGCTTATTCTTTTCTGTTAAAAGCACTGGCATTCCTTTTGCTGCAGCTATTGCTGATATTGATAGAGCATCCGCATAATTATATCCGTTTGCTATGACAGCACTGTCCTTTGTTCCAAGTTCTTTTGCTATATTTGCAGAAGTCTCGAACCTATCTGAACCATATATTCTCTTAACATCAGGTTTTGAGTTTAAAGAGCTTTGGAGAACGCCTTCAATATCTTTTGATACTACAGCTGGTCCACCTACAATTATTATATGTTTTACTCCTAATCTTTCTAATTCAGCTTTTGAAGCTTCTGGAAGCTGATTAGCCTGAGTCAATATTATAGGACAATTGTATTTTTTAGCAAGCGGCGCTGCACATAGTGCATCTGCAAACATCTCACCATTAGCTAGTACAGCATATTCAGAACCTTTATCCCATCCAGCTTTTGAAACATTAGCTGCTGTTTCATATCGATCTGCACCTTCAATAATTTGCGGTGTAAATGGAAGTATTTGGGTCGTACTAATCTTCCAATTATTAGCCACATCTGGTGTAATAGTCTTTTTATCCTGAATATACTTAATCATCATATTTCTTACTTGTCCATCATCACCTAAAGTCTTAGCCGAATCATAAACTGTTATAGATGAATCTCCTGGTTTTAGGCCAGCAGCTTTCATAAAACCACCGCCGCCATTGTATCTATAATTGTTTATTGCAACAGTAAATTCGTCGGTATCTTTTACAGGAACTCCGTTAAATTTCAAATTTTTAATTCTGTCTCCACTAACGACTACTCCTGTTGTAGGATCAACTGTACATGCTGGTTGAGTTAAGTCTATGTCATAAGTTGCTCCATACAATTGATCTAAGTTGTAATCTGGAATATTTAATACTGAGTCCTTAACTACTGGATCACCTGGATTCGATACTTGTTTATAATATCTGGTTGAGTATTCCATCCACTTTTTTAATTGTGCTCCTGTCATTTTAACTCCATATAAGAAATTCTCAAATACATATACACCCATCATACTCTGTATTGTCACATCACCTTTTGGTATGTATGCACTTGAACTTAAAGGTGCTGCTATAGACAGCTGAGTTTTGGCTCCATCCATCTGTACTTTGTTTATTAAATCCATTAGCGCTGTTTCTTCAGTTGTCTGCTTAGTGCCTGGGAATTCCCCTTCTGACTTTCCAATAACAGTTCCAACATATTTTACAGTTGCATCTTCATAAGGCTGTGCAATCTTTAATATAGCTGGGTTGGCTTCAATTTTTTCATCCATTTTCACATTTTTAGTAGTAACAGTTCCTACAGTTCCATCACTATTTACAGTTATATCAACCTGTGAAACATATTGAGCTGATTTACCTGGTTCTGTAATTGGAACCACTTTGCCACTTGGATTTTTAACTGTAAGATCCCCAGCAATTACAGAATGAGCATGCCCACATATTATTGCATCAATTCCGTCTACACTACTTGCTACAGCTTTAACTTGATTCTCTGGTATTGTGTCATTAGCACTTTCCTCTCCACTATGAATAGTTGCTACTACTATATCAGCTTTCTCTTTATCTTTTAATATTGGTACCCATTTTTTTGCTTCATCTACTAGGTCATTAAACTTTAACCCACTATAGTTTGAAGCATTTTCCCAGTTAGGAATACACTTAGTTGTTAGTCCTAATACTCCTACTTTTACGTCTTTTCCATTTACTTTAAAAGTTTTTACCACATATGGCTTTACAAAATTCGAGTTATCTGAAGTTTTATATGTGTTTGCTGATAAAACATTTATCCCCTCTTTTTCAGCATCTTTAATTACTCTGTTTAAAACTGTTAATCCATAGTTAAACTCGTGATTGCCAAGAGTCCATGTATCATACTTCATGGCACCCATTACCTTCATCATTGGATATTCTGAAGAAGTATCTATTTTATCAAAATAATATGAAAGTGGAGTTCCTTGTATAGTATCTCCTGAATCTACAAGCATTACATTATCATTATTTGCTCTAACACTATTTACATAAGAAGAAACTTTTGCTAGTCCTAGATTTGCTGCCTTCATGCTGCTATAATCTATAGGTAAAATACTTCCATGAACATCTGATGTGCCAACTATAGTTATCTTTGCACTGTTATCCTCTGCAGTTGTTGCACTAGTGCTAGCTGCGGTGCCACTTCCTGCAAGTCTATTGTCCATATTTGTAACTATACCTTTATTTGATTTTACATTTTCAATTAAAGCATCTCTGACAAGTATGTGTGTATTGTTTAAAGTTGACTTAACAGACGGTTCATTAAATACTATAAATCCGTCCCCACCCTGTCCTAAAAAGTCATTAGTCGCAACCTTTATCGTTTCACTATCTGAAATAGCTTTTCCATCTTCTCTTGTTAGGCTAGTTACTCTGCTTCCACTTGGTTTGCTCATATCATAAGTAGCCTTAAGTCCTGAGGATTGAATACCCTTTCCATTATCTGAAAGCGCTTCCTCAAATACTTTAACTAATTGAGCTTTATTCATATTAACTGTAACGACTTCATTATCGAAAGGCATTAAATAGAATATTGACCCAACAGTTATGTCACCTGCTGGTATATCAATTCTTATACCTCCATTGTTTTGGAATCCAACTTCTGCCTGTCCTTTAGCTTTTATAATATCGGCTGTCCAGTTTCCAAGATAAGATTCCCCGAAAGGACTACAGTTTTGTGTCCTTGTTAAATCATTCTTTGTATTTCCAATAACTTCTTTAAATGTAGGTCCTACTTGGTTTTTTGCATCATTTACTATTTTCACGGCATCATTATCAGTAATTGGATTTTTAGCTTTATATCCATTTGCTTTATCATTATCTAGTGCTATAAAGCTTGACTCTGTATTAGTAAAAGATACTTTTCCTGATGAATCTACGTCCATCTTCAAATCTGTAAATCCTTTTCCTTGAGCTTTTCCAATTACAACTGGCACCCCATTTTTACTTATAGCTTGTACAGCAGTGTGCGAGTGTCCACCTATAACGGCATCAACGTTTGAAAGTTTATCAGCTATATCGAAAACTGGTCCTGTTTTACAATCATTATTGCTTCCTTCGTGCATAACTGCTAGTATTACATCAGCTTTTTTATTATCTTTTATATCCTTTGCAATGCTATTTATTTCTGCCGTTGGGTCCGTAAATTTGTAATTAGCTACATTGGCAGGTAAAACTATACTTGGAGTTTCGGTAGTTATTGCTCCTATAAGTGCTATTCTAACGTTATCTTTAGTTATTATCTTATATGGATCAAATACTCTTGTCCCTTTATTTTTATCATAAAGATTTGCGCAAATAATTGAGTATTTTGCATCCTTCATAGTTGTGTTTATTATTTTGTCTAATCCCCAGTCAAATTCATGATTTCCTAATGCAGTTACTTCCATACCTATATTACTCATGAGTTTTTGAACTGGAACTCCAAATAATACATTAGACATTGGTGTACCCTGGTAAAGATCTCCTCCACCGATAACTAATGTTCTATCTGGATTTGCACTTTTTATGTCCTTTATATTTTTCGCTAGAACCGCACCAACAGGTAATGCTGGACTGCTTGAATCCTCCAATGTTCCATGAAAGTCAGTAACTTCAATTAAGTCAAAGGATTTAGCGGCAGCCTCTGCCTTTACTTTCGTAAACGCACCAGGTGTCAAAAGTGAGAAAACCATAAATAATGTCATTAACCTTGCTGTCAATTTTTTGTGTTTGAAATTCTTCAACAAATCGTCCCCCTTCCTAAAAAAACTTTAATTATTGGAAATATAATGATACATCACCATTATACAACAGTGTGAATTTTTTGTAAACTTACATTTTATTAGTGAAAATAAAAAAGAGAGAATCTATAAAAGACTCTCTCTAAAAATTTTAGTAATTTCCTTGTTGGTGCATAGCTTCTGCAACTTTAACAAATCCAGCTATGTTAGCTCCAGCAACTAGGTTATATCCAAATCCATAAGTTTCTGATGCATTTTTACAGTTGTTGTAGATGTTAACCATGATTGCATGTAATTTTTCATCTACTTCTTCTGCTGTCCATGATAATCTCATGCTGTTTTGTGACATTTCAAGAGCTGATGTAGCAACTCCACCTGCATTAGCTGCTTTTGAAGGTCCTACTATTACTCCGTTCTTTTGGAAGTATTCTACTGCTTCATTTGTACATGGCATGTTAGCTGCTTCACATACGAATTTAACTCCGTTTGCAACTATTTGTTTTGCATGTTCTAATTGGATATCGTTTTGCACTGCACATGGCATTATGATATCAGCTTTAACATTCCATGGTTTTTCTCCTGCAAAGAATTGTACGCCATATTTGTCAGCATAGTCTTTAATTCTTGCACCTTTGTTTATGTTTAACATTTCTACTAAGTAATCTATTTTTTCTCCTGTTACTCCTTCTGGGTCATAGATGTATCCATCTGGTCCTGAAAGTGTTACAACTTTTCCGCCTAATTCGCTAACTTTTATACATGCTCCCCAAGCAACGTTACCAAATCCTGATACTGCAACTGTTTTTCCTTTGAAATCTAAACCTTCATGTTTAAGCATTTCATTACAGTAGTAAGTTACTCCAAATCCAGTTGCTTCTGGTCTTATTAAGCTTCCGCCGTAAGTTAAACCTTTTCCAGTTAAAACTCCG